>JAURWD010000076.1 GCA_030655145.1 Ferruginibacter sp. | reverse complement strand
ATGGTGCAGCATCACTGAGCTTAGCCCCGACAACACAATACAAATGCTTAAACCCAACCGGTGGGTACCCGGCTCATCCAGGGGCAAAAAGACTAGCAGGATGCAACTTGCTGCTGACAATACGAGGATTCTTTGCAGCAGGGTGCGAAACAACAATGGAGAATTCCTGTTTGATAGCGCGATCAGCCAAAAAATAGATATGGCAGGAGCTGAGCAGAAAAGGGTTCCGACAAAAACGAGCATAAAGCTTTCACCCCATCCTGGATTTCCGGCGAAAAAAAACAAACAGAAACTGCCGCCTGATATTCCAGCCAGTAAGGCCATGAGCACCCAAATAGTAAAACAAAAAATGATCGAACGGAACATACAGATTTTTTAAAAGCACTTTGCATTTCAAAGTATACGGACAAAAAAAATTATTTTGTAGACTTTATCATTTGTTCCAGTGCTGCCAGGTGTGCCTTGAAAGCTTTCTCGCCGGCCTTGGTTACTGAATAGGTTGTGTTGGTTTTACGACCGATAAATCCTTTTTGAACTTTGATCGTCTCCGACTCCTCCAGGGTTTTCAGGTGGCTGGCCAGGTTACCATCGGTAATGTCGAGCAGTTCTTTTAGCTCGTTAAAGTTTACAGAGGCATTCACCATAAGAGCGCTCATGATCCCCAGCCGGATACGGCTGTCAAACATTTTATTTAAGTCCCTGATTGGATTCATCGCTACAGTGCTGGTAATTTAAATTTCAAATGCTTTAATTATTCCGCTCATGTTTGTACCACATCAGGAATCCGTAAATAATATGCAATATTCCAAAGCCCATCCCCCAAAAATACAGGCCATACCCTGTAAACCAAAGGCTCATGATGCCAAGGGCCAGCTGGCCATACCCGAGGTAACGAATTTCACCAAGGGTGTATTTGCTTCCATTCACAAGTGCCAGGCCGTAGAAGATCAGGCAGGCCGGCGCCACTAATTCAAACTGGCCTAACTGCATCATACGGATAATAAATATTCCGCCAATGGCGATTGGTATGAGGGTATTCCAAAACAACCGGCTCGTTGCACTGCCCCAAAGCGGCAGGCCATTTTTTTTGCTACGCAGGTAAGTAAAAAGCGTTGCGGAAATGAAAGCCGCGACAAACGTAAGGGTAGCGATCCACATTAAATCATTGAGCAGTTGTACGCCACCCTGGTCGATCAGTCCATCCAGCGTGCAATCTCCTTTCGTCCAGCAAGAGATCTTGCGGTTGGCAAACCAGGCGCCAATTAAGGCACAGATTCCCGCCGCAATTCCGCTGAACCCGCTTAAACTGATGAACCTGCTGCTACGTTCCATCATTTGTTTTATATGCTGCAGGTCTGCCAGGGATTGTTGTTGATCACTCATATAAAAGTACTTTGAATACCAAAGTAATAGTTTAAATTCAACACTTCCAAAAATATTGTTCTGGTCTTTATGCCGGAAGGAAATGATTCAGTGAAGACTCAACGATCAGCCAGAACGATTTTGTCTAAAACGGCCAGTATGCTATTGCAAGCCGTGGTGATCTCGGCATAAGAGATCGTGAGGGGTGGTACGATCCTGAGGCAATTTGAAGCAAACAAGAACCAATCGGTGAAAACACCATTCTGCACTAATTGGTCGATCACCATTTTATTAAAATCGAAGCTTTCAAACTCGACCGCTATCATCAGGCCGCAACTTCTGACAGCCTTGATGTACTTATGTTTCAACAATTGAAGAAACAGGGCTTCCCTGTCCTTCACACCGGCCACTAACTCTTCTTCCAGTAGCACTTCGAAAGCCGCGAGTCCAGCGGCGCAACAAACCGGGTGGCCTCCAAAAGTGTTGATATGACCAAGCACAGGGCTGTGGGTAAGAGCGTCCATCATTTTTTTATCAGAAACAAACGCGCCGAGTGGCATCCCTCCGCCAAGGGCCTTTCCTAACAAAAGAATATCCGGCTCTACGCCGAACTGCTCAAATGCCCACAGGCTGCCATTCCTACCAAACCCACATTGAATTTCATCAAGCACGAGTAAGGTGCCTGTCTGGGTACACCTGTCACGCAATGCCTTTAACCAACCATTGGCAGGCACCAGCACCCCGGCTTCTGCCTGCACAGTTTCGGCAACGACGCAAGCTGTCCTTTCAGAAATCCGCGACAAATCTTCAACAGAGTTGTACCGAAGGTGTGTAACACCAGGCAACAAGGGTCGGAAGGCATTTCTCCAGTATTCATCCCCCATAATACTTAAGGCGCCCTGGGTACTCCCGTGATAACTGTTGTTGAAGGCAATGATCTCCGGTCTGTTTGTATATCTTTTTGCCAGCTTCATTGCGCCTTCTGTAGCTTCGCTCCCGCTCGCCGTAAAAAAGATGGAGCTCAGTTGTGAAGGCAGGTACTTCGCTAACAGTGTAGCGTAAGCGACTTGCGGACTCTCGACTAATTCGCCATACACCATGATGTGCAGGTAGTCATCCAGTTGCTTTTTAATCGCTGCTATCACCTTGGGATGCCTGTGACCGACATTACAAACGCTGATCCCCGCAATGAGGTCAATGTATTGTTTACCTTCTTTATCCCACAGGCTACTACCTTCCGCTTTGATGATCTCCAGGGCCATGGGTGCTTCGGAAGTTTGACCAACATGATTTAGAAACAGTTGCCGGTTGCTGCTAACAGCTGGCTGCCGACGACTTTCACTACCCTCTTTTTGATACATAGAATGTAAAGTTCGGGAGAATACACCAGCAGCCATGAAATCAGGCGACTTTAAATAGGTTTAAGAATTGCTAATTTAGCATCGGTGATACAGGCTTTAGCGGATCATGTACTAACCTGGGCGTTTTCATAATCAACCATCTCAAAAAACTTAAATAATTATGGCAGTTATTCTTCCGGTGAAAGGTGTGCTTCCAACATTCGGCAACAATTGTTTTATTGCGCCAAACGCCACCATGGTTGGTGATGTAATTATGGGTGATGATTGTAGCATCTGGTTTAATGCAGTACTGCGCGGTGATGTAAATAGCATTCGCATGGGTAATAAAGTAAACGTGCAGGACGGAGCCGTAATTCATTGCACTTATGAAAAAACGAAGGCCATTATTGGCAACAATGTAAGTATCGGGCACAATGCGATCGTTCATGGATGCGTTATAGCAGATGATGTGTTGATTGGGATGGGCGCCATTGTGATGGATAATGTGCAGGTTGGTTCCAATTGCATCATTGCTGCAGGCGCGGTCGTGCTGGAAAATACGATCATCCCTGCAGGAACCATCTTTGCCGGTGTACCGGCGAAAAAAGTGAAGGAAATCGGGCAGGACAAGATCAGCGGAGAAATCAACCGGATCGCAAATAACTACCTCATGTACAGTGGGTGGTTTAAAGAGGATGCTACCAACAACCCGGAGCCATAATGATTGAACACCGATGCTTTTAAAAAATTATCTTTAAAACATGAAACTCACCATTGTAACAATCGCCTGTGCTTTTATCTTAAGCAGTTGCTTCATCTTCCAGAAAAAAGAGAAATACGGCTGTCCCACAGACGGACGGAATGTGGGCGCGGAGAAAATCGCCGCAGGAGACCCAAAAGCATTAAAGGCAAGCAATAAGGCAAAGTATAAGGGCGGAAGAAGGAGCTACTAAGGGAAAGGTTTAGGATCGGCGGCATTTGACATACTAAAACTGCCAGAAATCTGTTATAGATAAAACCCGCAAAGATCCAAAACCTAAAAAAGCCCTACCCATGTGTTACCATCTTAAAACCAAATTCGGCAATACCGAAGCAGTAATCGACGACAACTGCGGAATTTCTAAATTTTACGCTATTGCGGAAACGCTTTCTTCAGAATTAAAGGTGAATTTTCTAAACCAGGTCGATGACGTAGATACGCTTGACTGGGATTTCAAGTACAAAAACCAGGTTCTCACACTTCATTACAATGTCTTTAACGGCGTGTCCGTTTTTCCACAGCACATCAAGAGTATCGTGCATGAAAATAATGCCGTATTGGAGATAGCACATTTCCTGGAGCGCAGGGCTTACTAGGTATTTAACCAGGCATAGTAACGCTTGTGCCAGCAATAAAAATCAGAAGATTTTCTACCAGCCTAATAAGATTTTACCTCAATTGAATCGAGGATGCTCAGGTAGCTGACGTACCTGTCTTCATGAATTGTGCCTTGGTTCACAGCATCTTTTACGGCACAACCAGGTTCGTTGATGTGCATGCAGTTGTTGAACTGGCACTCATTGATCAGGGCCCGCATTTCGGGGAAATAATGCGATAATTCCTGCCGGCTAATATCTACCAGGCCAAGTTCCCTGATTCCGGGGGTGTCAATCAACCGTCCACCAAAAGAGAGGTTGAACATTTCAGCGAAAGTAGTTGTATGCAATCCTTTGCCGCTCCAGTCGCTAACATTTTGAGTTTTCAATCTTAACTCAGGAAATACAATATTGATAAAGGAAGATTTTCCAACTCCCGAGTGACCGCTCAACAAGGTGGTTTTGTCTTTCAATAAAGATTTCACTTCCTCAACGCCTTCATTTTTTTCTATACTCATTGCCTGCACCTTATAGCCAATAGCTTCATACGTTTCTTTTACTTCAGCAAAGCGGTCGTGCTCTTTTTGTTTGTACAGATCCGATTTGTTAAACACAATGATTGAGGGAACATGATACGCCTCACCTGTTATCAGGAACCGATCTATAAAACCCACAGACGTTTTAGGTTCTCTTAAAGTAGCAAACAATAAAGACTGGTCAAGATTTGAAGCAACAATATGGTGCTGGTTCCGGTTATGCGGCGAAGAACGGGTAATGTAATTTCTTCGTTGATCTATGCCTGTTATAGTAAGGGATCCCTCCAATTCATTTTCCATTTCAGTGGAAACAATATCGCCGACGGCAATGGGATTGGTTGAAGTAATGTTATCAATCTTAAACTTACCTTTTATCCTCGCATTGAAAGTGTCACCCTGGTCGTTCTGTACCACGTACCAACTACCCGTGCTTTTATAAACTGTTACTTTCATGTGCTGCTAAATTACAATAAATGATTCGAGTATCTCAGGGACGCAGGATACCGGAAAACACGTTAAGGGAACTTTCGGAAAAGAGTAAAACGAAGGAAAAGTTCAAGAAACAATAAACCCAGGGCGATCATTACGAAAGGGAAAAACTTTTCGGTGAAGCGGGTAAGCGTGGAAATTTCAACTTTTGATTTTTCCAAAGCATCGATCTCTTTGTAGATATCTTCCAGCCCCGCATTATCCTTCGCCCTGAAATACCGGCCGCCGGTTTCACCCGCGATCTCTTTCAGAAGTTTTTCGTCGATGGTTACTTTTTGCTGCTGAATGATCACGCCCATCTCGGTCTTTATGGGGAAGGGAGCATAGCCGTCTGTACCAACGCCGATCGTATAAACGCGGATGCCAAAAGCTTTTGCAATTTCTTTTGCGTTCGTTGGCCCGATAAGGCCGCCATTATTCTCACCATCGGTGAGCAGGATCACAACTTTTGATTTTGACTTACTTGTACGCAGGCGGTCAGTACTCGTTGACAAACCATCGCCTATTGCTGTGCCGTCCTCCAGCAAACCGTTCCGAATACTTTCAATAGCTGATTGCAAAACTGCCTTATCGGTTGTGAGGGGACACTGGGTAAAACTCTCACCGGAGAATATCACGATCCCGATCCGATCCGTCAGGCGTCTCTCGACAAAGTCCGCGGCTACCTTTTTCGCAGCCTCCATGCGGTTGGGCGTAAAATCCTGGGCGGTCATACTTCCGCTGACGTCAATGCAAAGAACAATGTCCAGCCCCTCACCCTCAGCACGCTGTTCTTCATTTTTTGTTTGCGGCTGTGCGATTGCGATGATGATACAAAGAATTGCAAGTAAGCGTAACACGAAGGGTAAATGCCGGAAAAAATTCTTCCAGGAACTCATACCCTGGAAACTCTTGATAGAAGAAACTTTTAAACCCGCGGTACGCGTATTTTCCTTACTGATATACCAAAAAATCAGGATCGGCAACAATAAAGCGAGCCAGAACATTCCCGGCTGAGCAAAGCTTATATCATTGAAGTAATCGAATATCATAATTTATCAGCGTTTGGCGCTGCCGGCTTTGAACGAACTTGTTGTTTAAAATAAGATACCAGGCTGGTAGCAGCTGCAATGCTACCTTCCGTTTCCCCTGGTGGTGGCGCATATTTGGCAAACTTAACGGCGTCGCCTAGACGCAATGTCGCAGCAGTAGCAGTGAGCAGTTCTGTGCTGACATTGATCTGCTTTAAAAAGATTAATACGTCACCGGTTGTCTTGTTAAGATAGTTGTCGTTCTCCTGCCGGGTGAGGAACTGCCTGATGATTTCCCCGATCCTGGTATGAACATGACGCATGATCAACGGATCGGAAAAATTTTGTTGCTGCAGTTTTTTCAATTCATCCATTGCCTCATCGTAGGGTGACAACATTGATTTTCTAACCAACGGGACCGATGGGGTTATTTTTTTGCGGCGGTTTCGCCAGATTAAAAACACGAGCAATGCCAATAATAAAATTCCACCTGCGATCCAATACCAGAGCTTGCTTTTAACTTCCACTTCGCGAATTGGCTTAATATCACGCAACTGGCTGCTCGTATCTGAAACAGAAAAGGAAACTGTAACCGGAAACGAATCTGTAAAGTAATCGTATGGTTTACCGATACTGGCAGGTTGAATGCCGATTTTGAAAGAAGGCAGTGTCCATTTTCCTGAGTCGAAACTCGTAAGCGTAAATATTTGTGTGATACCGGTTAGCTGGCTGTTACTATAAACCGAATCAACCTTACCTCTGGTAACAACTTCAAAATGCTGCATAGAATCCGGGACAGTCAGCCACTTCAAACGATAATTTTCCGCGGAGAAACTGGCCTCTACTTTAAGCGTGAACTGCTCGCCTATAAGGATTTGTTGGCGGTTGACAGAGGACTTGAGCGTAGGCTGGGTATAAGATAGCAGGAACGAAAAAGAGGTAAGCATCCCCGTTATATAAAACTTCCACCTTATCCTTTCAGTCATTCTAATCATCTGTATTGATTTCATCAGCTTCTTTTGATAAAGAATTGCTGGAGAACTTTTACGTAATCTTCGTCGGTTCTGATGTGAAGCAAGTCCGCACCGGCCTTGCGAAAATAATTTTTGCACAGCTCACTTTGTTGCAGGAACCGTTGGCTATACTGGTATTGTAAAGAAGGGTCACTACTGTCTATCCATTGTTGTTTGCCTGTTTCAAGGTCTTCAACCTGCAATAAGCCTGCATCCGGTAACTGCATATCCATTTTATCGTAAATGCGCACACCGATAACATCGTGCCGGCCACCAATTACTTTTAGATCGTTCTCATAAACCGCATCAACAAAATCACTCAATAAAAAAGCAATACTTTTTTGGTGGGAAGCTTTGTTAAAAAACCTGATAGCTTCTTCCATATTGGTGACCTTGCCAATAGGTTCGGCGGTCAACAATTGCCGCACAATGTACAATGCATGTTGTCTTCCTTTTTTCGGCGGAATATATTTTTCGATCTTGTCGCTGAAAAATATAGCCCCTACTTTATCATTGTTGTTGATGGCACTGAAAGTTAGTACAGCCCCGATCTCGGTGATGAGGTCCCGCTTCCGGCTATGCACGGTTCCAAACATATTGCTGGCGCTCACATCTACCATCAGGTAAACCGTCAGCTCACGTTCTTCTTCAAACACTTTTGTAAAAGGATGACTGAATCGTGCACTGACATTCCAATCAATAAAGCGCACATCATCACCGGCATAGTATTCCCGCACTTCGCGAAAGCTCATTCCTTTTCCCTTGAAGGCGGAATGATATTCGCCGGTAAATAAATGAGTGGTTATTTTCTTGCTCTTGATCTCAAGCTCCTTTACCTTTCGCAGGATCTGTTCTGTTGTTAACACACCTGTCCCTAATTCCTTCCCAGCCTGGCTTGCAGCAGCCTTGGCGGCCTCTTCTTTTTGTATTTTTCTTTTTTTGAACAAGTTGACTGGTTGATTGACAGGGCGTATGATTTCTATCTAAAATAATATCCTGGTTACGGTACGTTTACCACCCGTAAAATTTCGTTGATGATCATTTCAACGTTTACATTTTCCGCCTCCGCTTCATAGGTTAAAGCGATCCTGTGCCGCAGCACGTCTTTGCAGATATTTCTTACATCTTCAGGAATCACGTATCCTCTTTTATTAAGAAACGCGTATGCTTTTGAAGCCAATGCAAGATTGATACTCGCACGCGGTGAACCACCAACGCCGATCAGAGGTTTCAATTTCGGGAGGTTATATTTCTCAGGGTACCGGGTAGCAAAAACAATATCTAGAATATAATTTTCAACTTTCTCATCCATATACACCTGGCGCACCAATTCCTTTGCAGCCAATATCTCGCTGGTGGAGGCCACTGCAAATATGGGCGGGAATGAAAGTCCTAAAGTATTTTGGCGCACGATCAGTTGCTCTTCTGCTTTGGTAGGATAGTCAATGACTACCTTCAGCATGAAGCGATCAACCTGGGCTTCAGGTAAGGGGTAAGTTCCTTCCTGCTCAATTGGGTTCTGTGTCGCAAGCACTAAAAACGGCTCATCAAGTTTGAACGTTGTATCGCCAATGGTTACCTGCCGTTCCTGCATTGCTTCGAGTAAAGCACTTTGAACTTTTGCAGGCGCCCGATTGATTTCATCAGCAAGAATAAAATTAGAAAAGATCGGTCCCTTACGAACCATGAACTCATTCTTCGACTGGTTGTAAATCATTGTCCCGATAACATCCGCTGGTAAAAGGTCCGGCGTAAACTGTATGCGACTAAAGTTTGCATGTATGGCCTGGGCCAATGATTTAATCGACAAAGTTTTTGCAAGACCGGGAACACCTTCGAGTAGCACATGGCCATTACTTAACAAACCGATCAACAATCTTTCAATCATGCCATGCTGACCCACGATCACCTTACTCAATTCGTCATTGATCCGGGTAGTAAATCCTGCTGCATGACTAATTTTTTCGTTCAGCAGGCGTATGTCTTCAGCTGTTTGTAACATATTATTTTTATCGATTTATTAAAAACTGTAATAAGGCAGGACTGGCCTGCTCCAAAAAGCAGCGAAGACCCATTTCTACAGGCCTTCGCGTTACGAACGAAAATACGAACAATGCACTTACAAAAACTTTACCACAATGATGAGCGGAGGAAAAATCTGTTAAAAACCGACAGTATGAAATGTTAACCAAATAAGAAACTTGTTGTGAAACAACAGTTAGACAACTGAATGATAAAGCAATGAGGAGCGCACCAGCTTCGCTTGACTTCGGCAGTACGATTTTTTAATTCAGTTATATTGAGAAGACATAATTTCTAACTGTACCTGGGAGAGAGCGTCTTCTTCAGTATTTTTTTAGCTAAGATATTTGCCAACAATCGGAACCCGCCTTCCCACTCCAAAAGCCTTGGGTGACACGCGGATGATGGGACAAAATTGATTACGCTTGTATTCATTCAGGTTCACCATTTTTAATACTCGATCCACCAGCGCAGGATCAAACCCTTGCGCTTTGATCTCGTTCGGCCCCATCCTTCTTTCGATGTATTGATAAAGCAGTTTATCCAACACTTCATATTCCGGTAAGGAATCGGAGTCCTTTTGACCGGGTCGTAGTTCCGCGGAAGGAGGCTTTGTAATGATATTCAGCGGAATGATTTCTTTATCACGATTGATAAATTTAGCAAGCTCAAATACCTGGAGCTTGTAACAATCACCAAGCACACCCAGGCCGCCGGCCATGTCGCCGTAGAGTGTTCCGTAACCGGTTGCCAATTCACTTTTGTTTGAAGTATTGAGCAGGATGTATCCAAACTTGTTCGCAATCGCCATCAGTAAATTCCCGCGGCTGCGACTTTGAATATTTTCTTCGGCTACGCTAAACGGTAAGTCTTTGAAAAGTGGCTTCAGTTCAGAAAGAAAAACATCAAAGATGTTTTTAATTGGAATGATGTCGTAAGGATTTGCCAGGTTAAGACTCAATGCTTCAGCATCGCTGACAGAATGCCCGGTAGAATATTGTGAAGGCATTAATACTGCCCGAACATTACTTGCACCAAGTGCCTCACAAGCAAGGGCCAGCGTAACTGCGCTGTCGACGCCGCCGCTACTTCCAAGGATAGCTTTGGTAAATCCCATCTTCGTAAAATAATCTTTGATGCCCATCACAATTGCAGCATGTACCTGCGAAATATTTAAACCTTCCTCCAAAAATAAGGGCACCAATTCTTTATCAGGCATTCTTGAAGCCGGCTCTATGATCGCACCCGCCAACGTCCCATCGTCATTAAGATCGAAACTTTCCAGTGCCTCTTCAAACATGGGAAGTTGCCCGCAAAGGTTTGCCTGTTTATCAAAAACCAGGGAAGCGCCGTCAAAGATCACTTCGGTCTGGCTGCCAACGCCGTTGCAATAAAACATCGGCAATTTGTATTTATTTACGTTGGCCTTCACAGTTGCTTTGCGATCTTCATCATGTGTATAATCAAAAGGTGAGGCGGAAATATTTATCATGAGATCCGGGTGTTGGTCCATCAACTTATCCATTGGACAAATGCGGTAAAGTGGGTTATGACCAAGGTTCCAGATATCCTCGCAGATAGTAAGGGCAATTTTTTTACCCTTGAATTCAATCACGTTCCATTCATAAGCTGGCTCGAAGTATCGATACTCATCAAAGATGTCGTAAGTGGGCAGCAGCGTCTTGTGCACAACCGCCAGCACTTGCTTGTCGTATAAGAAAAATGCTGCGTTGAAAAGATCCTTTCCTTCTGCCACCGTGTTCCTGTCTGGCCCTCCAACGATCACCGCAATGGTATCCGCATGTTCTTTTATTTCATCAACTGAGGCATAACATTTCCGAATAAAATCATCAAACTCAAGGAAGTCACGGGGTGGGTACCCGCAGATGCTGAGTTCGCTAAAAACAATGATGTCTCCACCTTTTCCTTTTGCTTCTTCAATTGCAGCTATTATTTTTTTTGTATTGCTTTCGAAATTCCCGATGTGATAATTCTGCTGCGCTAAAAATATTTTCATACCCATGCCTTTGACTTGCTTTAACTTAGTTGATGCGATTAAAAGGTTTCCTTTGTAAAGTTAAATCATTCAAATCCATAATGAATATGCGTTCAGTTGTCGTGCTGCTTAGTTGCCTGTTGATACTTTTGTCGTGCAGTGATGCTTCCAACAAACCTGATGTTTCAAATATCCAGGTTAACCTGGTTACCGAGCGATTTGAAAAGAACCTCTTCGACACGACATCAAAAAGCCTCGTGTCGTACTTGATTCAATTACAGGAAGCCGTGCCCTCATTTACTTCAACCTATTTAAGGAATATCCTCAATGTTGACCCTGCTTGGTCAGCCGACACTGCAGCTGATTATGTAAACGGATTCATCCTCGCATACAGACCGGTTTATGAAAAAACTGAACAGTTATTTGGTGACTTTAAACCGTATGAAAAAGAAATACAAACCGGGCTGAAGCATGTAAAGTTTTACTTTCCTCAATACAAAATTCCTGGCAAGATCATTACCTATATTGGTCCGGCAGATGGATATGGCGACATCCTTTCAGAAGAAGGAATGCTGGTAGGTTTGCAACATCACCTGGGAAAAGACTATCCGTTGTATCGTTCAGAATTGGTTCAACAAACCTACCCGGAATTTATTTCGCGTCGCTTCCAACCCGAATACATTGCGGTGAATTCTATGAAAAACATCGTTGATGATCTGTATCCGGAAAAAGAAGAAGACAAGCCGCTGATCAACCAGATGATAGAAAAAGGAAAACGGCTTTACCTGCTAAGCCGCATCTTGCCTGACCAGGAAGAGTATCGCCTGATCGGTTATACGAAAGAGCAGCTGAAAGAAACTTATGATAAGGAAGCCGTTGTGTGGAACCTATTTATCAAGAACTCTTACTTGCAGGTAGTTGACAAAAACATTATCAAAAATTATCTCGGGGATTCTCCAAAAACAGCTGAGCTTGGGGAAGGTGCTCCAGGAAATATCGGGACATTTGCCGGTTGGCAGATCGTAAAAAAGTACATGCAAAAAAATCCTGAACTTTCGTTGACGCAATTAATGAGTACGGATACCGAACTGATCTTCCAGGTTGCAAAATATAAACCGTAGGTAAATTAAGCTGCTTGTTGTGCAGCCTGCTCTTGCGCTAACGCAGGCTTTTGTCCCAACATTTTCATCACCCGAAAATGTGAAGCCAACGCTTCCGACATGGTGTCGTATTTGTTATAGGGAAGATTAAACTCTTTACACTTTTCCATCACCAATTTGCTGATAGCGGGATAATGAACATGGCTTACGCGTGGAAAAAGATGGTGCTCTATCTGGTAGTTCAAACCTCCAACAAACCATGAAATCACTTTATTACCCATCGCGAAATTTGCAGTGGTTCTTAGTTCATGTTCTGCCCAGGCAGAATCAATATGCTTTGTTTCGTCCAATGCTATGTTTTCAAACTCCGTGTTTTCAACCACGTGTGCCAACTGAAATACTAACGAAAGCGTTAGGCCCATAACAGCGTGCAGGACAAAAAACCCTGCAAGCCAGGAACCAAATCCCCAGACCATGATCGGAAGAAAAACGTAAAAAGTAAAAAACGAAATTTTGGTTCCCCAGAAAATAAAATGGTTCTTCCTCGTCATTTTCCAGGCTTCGGTTGTATATATCTTACGGGTGAAATACTTGGTAAAATCCATGAAGAAGATCCAGAAGATAGATGAAAGCGCATAAATGGGAAGCAGGTATAAATGCTGGATCCGGTGGGCAGGCACCCACTTCTGAGATTCACATTGGCGAATGATGGGACTCTTTGCAATATCATCGTCGATCCCATCAACATTCGTGTAAGTATGGTGGATGATATTGTGTTTTTGTTTCCAAAAATAAGAACTGGCACCCAACGCATTTGCTGACAAGCCAAGCAAATCATTCAACCAGGGCTTCGTACTATAACTTCCATGATTTGCATCATGCATGACGCTAAAACCGATACAGGCAAAGGTGTAACCGAGAATGCCACAGATAGCAAGCGCAGCGAGCCCGGGCAGGTTAACAAACATCAAAGTGAGGTATAAGCCAATGGCGGCGCCAATCAGGGTAATTGTCTTGGTATAAAGGCGCCAATCCCCGGTCTTTTTTATCCGGTTGGAGATGAAGTATTGATCTACTGAAGATTTGAGACTTTGGTAAAATTCGTTATTCCTATTGTCGAAGGTTATTTTAGGCATTAGAATATCGGGATTTTATTAAAATAATTTCAATGATTGAACCGTCTGATACGGTTAGAAGTGGATTGAAGGTACACCTTAATATGTTAAAATAGCCTCATTAGTTCATCTTGAAAGGGACGATCATTTCAAAGGCGGGAATAGTTACGTCAAACTTTTTATTACTGCTTATGTTTTCCATAGCATAGGTTCCGTACATCTTCCCTATTTCTGTACGAAGATTGCAGCCGCTTACATACTGGTATTTCTCCCCTGCATCGATCTGCGGTTGCACGCCAATTACACCTTCACCTTCAACCTCACGTAAGGTGCCCGTAGTATCATAAATAAACCAATGACGGCGCAAGAGTTTTACCGGGTATTGGTTGTTGTTTTCAATAGTAATACGGTAAGCAAACATGTATTCGCTATTCGCCGGATTGCTGTAATCCGGTTGGTAGAACGTTTCTACGCTTACTTTAATACCCTCTGAGATTTTGGAAATCATCGTACCACCCTGTTTTTACAAAATAACTGAAAAAAAAGCCTTTTGTTGTGAAATCACTACCTATTATTCGTTAAACTTTCTGCCGATAGGTAACCTGCTGAATTTGGATTACTCGCATCTCCATTGATCTTTCAGGATCATCCAGATTATTTAGGATTAAAATGCTGTTAGAATGTTGACTATCGAGATTGTTAGCGAGGGGGTCGCCTGAATTTTCAGAGGGGAGATAGAAGCAAATCTAATAGAAAATTCGTTTCAAGTTTGAAACGGTGATAACTTGTTGCCTACTTCTTTTTAGATGAAGTAAACCCATTTTTCAAAAGCCAGGAAAGTATTTTTTCCCGGTTATCTCCCTGGACAATGATCTCTCCATCTTTGACCGAGCCGCCCGTACCGCAGAAACTTTTTAATTTTTTACCCAGCTCTTCCCGATCAGTTGCTCTGCCGACAAAATTGTTGACGATCGTCACAGCTTTCCCGGCACGATGCTTTGTGTCTAATTGAACCATCAATTTTTGTTGTGCAGGAGAAATGCTTTCCTGTTCTTCCTGATCATCAGATGGAAGTTTGAAGGATGGATCGGTCGAATAAACGAGGCCACCGAATGAATTGGGTTTATTTTTGGCCATTGGGCTCTTATAAAAATTTACATAATAACAGCTTTCAAACTCAGGTCGAGGCTTCTTGCCTGGTGAATGATTGAGCCACTTGAGATAAAGTCAACACCGGTGGCTGCAAATTCAAGCAGGTTGTCTAAGTTGATACCACCACTCGCTTCGGTTTCATATTTTCCGGCGATGATGCCAAGTGCTTCGTTGATCAGTTCCGGCGTAAAGTTATCCAACATAATCCTGTCAACTTTCCCGGTCTTCATCACCAGCCGAACGTCTTCGAGCGACCTGGTTTCTACTTCAATTTTCATCCCTGGCTTTTTTGTCTGCGCATAGTCAAATGCTTTCTCAATTGCCGGCTCGATACCACCACAATAATCAATATGATTATCCTTCAACATGATCATATCGAACAAGCCAAACCGGTGATTTACACCGCCACCGATGCGAACCGCTTCTTTTTCCAGCAAACGAAAATTGGGAGTCGTTTTCCTTGTGTCCAGCAACTTCGTTTTGAAGCCTTTTAATTTATCGGTGTATTGACGGGTAAGTGTAGCAATACCACTCATTCGTTGCATGGTATTCAGTACAAGCCTTTCGCATTGCAGAATGGTGTGCACTTTTGCCAATACTTCGAAAGCCTGCTCTCCTTTTTTCATAGCATCGCCATCCTTTTTTGACGGCGTGAAAACAATACCGGGATCCATATGCCGGAATATCTTTTCCGCGGCATCCATACCTGCTAAAACTCCATCTTCTTTGATCTTTAATACTGCCTTTCCAGCCGTATCGGGATCAATACTGGCAAGTGTAGAATGGTCTCCGTCGCCGATATCTTCCGCAAGGGCATTCGCAATTAAAAACGATAGTTGCTGGTCTGGACTCATAGGCACAAATGTATCAAAATAAAAAACCTGCAGAAGAAATCTCCTACAGGTTCACTTTACAAATTATATTGTTTAACGGTTCTCGAAACGAAGTTCCTGCAGCACCTGGCCGTCACCTTTTTGTTTCATAAAAATAGTCGTACGATAAGATCCACTTTTGGTGACCAGGGTACCGATGCAATATTGCGACCCAGCATTCTCTCCCTTGTGGATTACTTCAAAGCCTTTCACCGGGTTATTGGCGAAAAAATCTTTCAAAACTAACTCCGCCTGGCTTTTGCTGTAGCTGTTGCTTTTATCGGGCATACTCAATTCTACGTTACTGTCAAAATGCTTGGCTACGAGGGCGGAATTTCCTGCCTTCATGGCTGAAATCACATCCTCAATCCCAACTCGCGTTGTGAACGATGAACAAAGTGCCAGTACAAATGATAAGGTCAAAAGAAGTTTCATGATCACTGTTTAGAACGGATAGGATTTTGCGAAAAACGTGCCAAGCTTATAAATAACTGGTCGTTTGAAATGAAGAAAAGATAATAAGCTTTTTTGAAAACATGTAAAAAAGTTAGCTTTGGGATATGAATAATAAAAAAGTAATGCTTGTCATAATGGACGGTTGGGGATTGGGAAAGGAAAAGAGAAGTGACGCAATTCAAAACGCCCAGGTTCCGTTCGTAACATCTTTATATAGCAAATATCCTAATACAACTTTAATTACTTGTGGTGAAGATGTTGGCTTGCCAGACGGGCAGATGGGCAATAGTGAAGTGGGCCACCTGAATCTTGGTGCTGGTCGCGTTGTGTACCAGGAATTGCAACGGATAAATGTTGGCATTCGAAGCGGCACTTTTCAAAAAAATGAGACACTCCTTGCTGCCATTAAATACGCGAAAGCAAATAACAAACCACTTCACCTGATTGGCCTTGTTAGTGATGGTGGGGTACATTCTCATATCAACCACGTAAAGGCTATTGCTACTGTGTGCCAGGAAGAGGGCCTCAGTAATTTGCTTGTTCACGCCTTCACTGACGGAAGAGATACAGATCCTAAAAGCGGGCTTGGTTTTCTTACTGAGCTGGATGCTCACCTTAAACAGACAACAGGCCACATCGCTACAGTAATTGGTCGATATTATGCAATGGACCGAGATAAAAGGTGGGAAAGAGTTAAGCTTGCCTATGATGCACTCGTCGATGGTGTTGGTCTTCATACTGATGACGTATTACAAGCTGTCAAAAATTCATATGATGCAGGGGTAACGGACGAATTCCTACAACCAATCATCTCCACCCAGGGTGGGCTTACTTCTATCCAAAACGGCGACGCCGTCATAAGTTTCAATTTCCGGACCGACCGATGCAGGGAAATCAGCATGGTGTTGACACAGGCAGACTTTCCTGAATTTCAAATGAGTGCACTCGATCTGCATTACACCACTATGACTCAATATGACCAGACTTTCAAAAACGTTCACGTGGTTTTTGAGAATGACGACCTGGTAAACACTTTAGGTGAAATATTACAGGCAAATGGTAAAACGCAGATCCGGATCGCTGAGACTGAAAAATATCCGCATGTTTCTTTTTTCTTTAGTGGTGGACGTGAAGTTCCTTTCGAAGGAGAGCGCCGCATAATGGTAGCTTCACCTAAAGTAGCGACCTACGATTTACAGCCTGAAATGAGCGCCTTTGAATTGACGGAAGCGATTCTCCCAGAGATTGCCAACCGTACCGCGGATTTTATCTGTTTAAATTTTGCAAATGCTGACATGGTCGGGCATACCGGCGTATGGGAAGCCGTGATAAAAGCGGTGGAAACGGTGGACACCTGTGTGGAGAAAATTGTGACTGCGGCTCTTGCAAATGATTATGCGGTTTTTTTAACCGCCGACCATGGTAACGCGGATTACGAAATCAATGCTGATGGATCACCCAATACTGCTCATACTTTAAACCCGGTGCCACTTTTTTTAATTGACAAAGACTGGAAAGGTTCACTCAAACCTGGTAAGTTGGGTGACATTGCTCCCTCGATACTCACGATGATGCAGCTGCCAATTCCGGCCGACATGACAGGTAATATTTTGTTGGGCTAGAAAGCATGGTGG
>JAURWD010000062.1 GCA_030655145.1 Ferruginibacter sp. | reverse complement strand
AAAGTGCCTAACAAGATTGATCTGGATCACGTTGCTGAAGAAGAAGCGAGTGTTGGAGCATCCAAATTAATTCACAAAGAATCAGCTTTCCAGTACCCCCAACTTGTGTTAGGGATGATCGCCATCTTTGTTTATGTAGGTGTGGAAGTTTCAACTGCAAGTAATTTACCTGCATACATGGAGCAATACCTTCAAACTCCGACAGAAAAAATCGCTCCTTTCATTTCTTTATACTGGGCAAGTTTGATGATCGGAAGATGGACTGGCGCGGTGGGAGCATTTGATGTTACAGCCGGCACCAAAAAAATCCTGAGCTTCCTGATGCCATACATCGCTTTCGGAATTTTCCTGGCAGTAAATGCCATTGCTCAACATGATATTACTCCATTCTTTGTGTACGCCATCGTGATCGCGGCTATGATCGTGTGTGATATTTTAAGCAAAGGAAATCCTGCCCGCATGCTGCTCATTTTTTCTTTGATGGGAATTACCGCATTGATCATAGGGATGATGACATCAGGTATGGTAAGTGTGTATGCATTCATCAGTGTCGGACTTTTCTGTAGTACCCTTTGGCCTTGCATCTTTACGCTCGCTGTTGCCGGTTTAGGAAAAAATACCAACCAGGGAAGCAGTATGTTGATCTTTATGATCATGGGAGGCGGTATCGTGAGTTATCTCCAGGGCGTGCTTGCAGATAAAATTGGAATTCAGCTTAGTTACGTTATGGGCGTCGCCTGTTTTGCATATCTTGCCTTTTATGCTATCAAGGCAAAATCCATCCTTCAGTCACAGGGTATTGACTACGACAAAATGAATAGCGAAGGAGGTCATTAATAAAAAGCAAACAAGTTGGTTTTATGAAAAAGAAATTCGCAGTTGGTATCGATGTAGGAGGTACCACCGCTAAGTTTGGTGTGGTTGACCGGGGCGGAAGAATATTGGAGCAGGATCGCATTCCTACAAATGAACACGAAGTCGTTGAGGAGTTTATCGATGACATGTACGAGAAGCTGATGCCAATGATCGACCGGGTTGGTGGCGTTGAGAATGTGGCGGGTATTGGCATGGGAGCTCCTAATGGAAACATCTACTCGGGCACAATTGAATATGCTCCAAACCTCAAATGGAAAGGCATTATACCCATCGCGGACCTGATGGAGAAAAAGTTTGGCCTTACAACCCGATTAACCAATGATGCGAATGCGGCAGCCATGGGTGAAATGATGTATGGCTGCGCCAAGAATATGAAGCACTTCATTACCATTACGCTCGGAACAGGCGTTGGTAGCGGAATTGTAATAGATGGAAAGATTGTCGTGGGGCACGATGGATTTGCAGGAGAACTTGGTCATACCATCATACGTGCCGGTGGCCGCTTACACAAATCAACCGGCCTGCTTGGAAGCCTTGAAGCTTACGCTTCGGCTACGGGTGTCCGTGAGACAGCCATTGAAATGCTCACCGAGCATCCTGAAGCAGAAAGTATCTTAAGAAATTATCGCATCAACGAACTTACCAGTGAGGCGGTGTATGACTCAGCCATGCAAGGCGATACCATCGCTAACCGCATCTTTGAATTTACCGGGCAGATCCTTGGTGAATCATTAGCAAACTTTATCATGTTCTCTTCACCCGAGGCAATTGTATTATTTGGTGGACTTACCAAGGCTGGTACCTTGCTCCTGCATCCAACCCGCAAACACATGGAGGCAAACCTGCTTCCTATCTTTCAAAATAAAGTAAAACTATTATTCAGCGAGTTGAAAGAAGCTGATGCTGCGATTCTTGGTGCGAGTGCACTTATCTGGAAATTAAAAACCTGATCTTCATCTTTGCTGATAAAAAAAGACAGCCACCCGGCTGTCTTTTTCCTTTGAAGTAATATTTTATTTGACTTTTAGCACCGGTCGTAATTTATAATCGCCGGTTCCTTCCTTTTTGATTGATAAGGCTGCATCAAAGTCGATGAGCAGGGTTTCCAGGTCAGCCTTTAGTTTCTTGTCAACTTTGATCTTTAAACCTGAGCTGGAACCACTCGGTATCACCAGCGGGTAAACTACTCCATTCTCTTTGATGGTATTTTGCGAACCAAGCACAAACCTGATCTCGTGTACGGTGCCCGTTGGTAATAAGGCTGACCCGATGAGGGTGTCAATACCATTTTGCAATTCGAGAAGGTTGTAAATGCCTTTGTTGGTTTCCATTTTAATCCAGCCATTGCTGCTTTCCTCCGGCGAATCAGACGGCGTAGGTCCGGTCATATTGACACGAACTTCAAGAATTTCAACGTTGACTTCTTCTACAGAAAGCGGCGCATCCGTCAGGCGCAGGTGAAGTGTAGACTTTTCGTTTTCTTTGGAACAGGCTGCTAGTAGTAGTGAGGACATAGCGGCAGCGCAGAAAAATGCGGTGATCTTTTTCATAGTGGGTTTTTAAGGTGAGGTACAACCAAGACAGGAATAATCATGCCAAAAGGCAATTTTTCGGGTAGGAGTAATACGTGGGTTTTTACGTGAGGTTTCCCGAAAACGCTTTCTCAGGAGGCTTTTGAAGCCGAGGGGCCTTTGCCAGCACGGATAAGTTTGTAAATGCGGATGGCACTCATCAGGATAATAATAAAAACAAACAGGCCGATCAGTCCCCACACCCAACTCATGCTTTGCTTCACCGAAACAAGCATCACGATCGCGATCAGCAAAATAGTGGCTACCTCGTTCCAGATCCGTAATTGATTAGAAGTATACAGAAACCGGCCCTTCATTTCATCTCGATAGATTTTTTGCAGCGTGAAATGATACGCATACAACACCACCACAAACCCAAGTTTGATCCAAAGCCATTGCGGAACGGGGTTAAAATAAGTTGCCAGCCAAACACCAAAAATCAACGTGAGTATTGCTGAAGGCCAGGTAATTCCGAGCCAAAGGCGACGGATCATAATGGTGAACTGTGGGGTCAGTACCTGCTTGTCAACCTCGGATTTTTCCTGGGCTTCGGTATTGTAAATAAAAAGGCGCACAATGTAAAACATACCACTGAACCAGGTAACGATGAAGATGATGTGTATGGCCTTTACGTATAGATACATTTGGTAGACTATGAACCTGGTTTGTCTTGTTCGTTATGAATGAGCCGATGGAAAGATTAATCTTTTCAATCAATCATTTATGAAAAAGTCGGAAGCGGAAGATCTTCTTTATGGCAACAACATTTGTTTGCTGCCTCCGGCAAAAGTCGTCGACCACCCACTCAACACATCTACCCACAAAGGATTTGTATTTAAACATGGGATCATGGTGTAGGCTTCTCCCCCGGCATGCATAAAAGATTCTTTGCCCCGTTCTTCTATCTCTTCTAAAGTTTCGAGACAATCACTTACAAATGCGGGACAGAGTATCAATAATTTCTTGATCCCCTCCTTCGGCATTTGTTCCAGGCGAATGTCAGTAAATGGTTCCAACCAGCCCTTCCCTAACCGGGATTGAAAAGAGATACTGTATTCCGAAGGCGAAACACCCAACTTGTCCATGACAAGCTTCGTGGTGGCAAATACCTGGTGCCGGTAACAATGTGCATGTGCAGGAGAATCAACATGACAACAATCTTCAACCTTAAGACAGTGCGAACCGGTGATATCACTTTTCATAACGTGCCTGCCCGGAATACCGTGGTAGCTGAATAAAATGTGGTCGTGAGGCTTTTCCAGGTAGGGCCGTATGTTTTCAGCCAGCGCATTGATGTAACCGGCCTCGTTATAAAATGGTTTGAGAAATTTGAGTTTGAATTTGTAGTTATTTTTTTCATACACCTCCTTTGCAAATTCCACGGCAGTTTCAAAAGATGACATCGCGTAGTGCGGGTACAAGGGAATGGCGAGCACTTCCTCCAGGTCGTGATTATCCTGCTGAAGTTTATCGAATGCAGCTTTTGGTGTGGGATTCCCGTAGCGCATCGCGATCTCTACTGGTAGGTCTATTTGTTCCTGCAGAGCAGCTTTTAATTGACGCGTCAGTACGACCAACGGGGAACCTTCTTTGGTCCAGATCGTGCGGTAGGCTTCCGCTGATTTCGGTGCCCTGAATGGAACTATCACCGCATTGATCAAGAAATACCTGAGTAAAAAAGGCACATCGATCACCCTTTCGTCCATCAAAAATTGTTTGAGGTATTTCCGTACGTCTTTTACTTCAGTGGAATCAGGTGATCCCAGGTTCATTAGTACAATGCCCGTTTTCTTCAGCATAAATTTGAGATAATTTGCAAATGTAACTACTGGCTTCCCTAAAAGTTCACCGCTTTTGAAAATACGTAGTACATATTTAATTTTGCGCTATTCTGAAAAAAGTGATAGCCATCACATCCGGATATGAGCCAGTTCATACAGCAAAATGACAAACTGATGACATTGAAATTAGTTTTACAGGGAGTGTGCAAGTATTTTTGCAACGGCAACTTTCAACCAGCTACTCCCGATGATCGGACACAACCAAACGGACTTATCTAATTTCTTTATCGCGGGTATTAATTACAAAAAAACTGACGCGAGTCTGCGTGGTCAGTTTGCCATCAATCCTGAGCAGTACGCCACCCTGTTGTCACTTGCTCCTGCTCATGGAGTAAAAGAATTCTTCGTACTCTCCACTTGCAACCGCACCGAGATCTACGGTTTTGCTGAACATTCCATCAGCCTTTCAAACTTGCTTTGCACGCAAACCCGTGGCGACCTTACAACTTTCCAGGAAATAGCCTATCATAAAAAAGGACATAAAGCCATTGAGCACCTGTTTAATGTGGCCGCCGGCCTTGATTCGCAGATCCTGGGTGATTACGAAATTGTTGGTCAGATCAAACAGGCAGTTAAGTTTTCAAAAGAAAATAATTTTATAGGTGCCTATATGGAAAGAATGGTCAATGCCGTTCTGCAATCATCGAAGGCGATCCGCACAAGCACGGGCTTAAGTGGCGGAACGGTGTCAGTTTCATTTGCTGCCGTTCAATACATCAAGGAAAAAGTCAATAATATCTCGGGTAAAAAGATCCTGTTGTTAGGTACGGGTAAGATTGGAAAAAACACTTGTAAGAACCTGGTTGATTACCTGCAGACAACAAACATTACGCTGATCAATCGCACAGACGCGAAAGCAGCTGCACTTGCTGCTGAACTCGGACTCAACTATGCCGCGTTCGACGAGCTACCAAATTATATTTCTTCTTCAGATATTATCCTGGTTGCCACAAATTCAACCGAGCCGGTGATTCAGAAAGTCCATCTTGCCAATACCGGCGAGAAGGTGATCATCGACCTGTCGATTCCCTACAATGTTGAAAAAGCTGCGCAGGAATTGTCCAACATCACCCTGGTGAACGTGGATGAGTTATCAAAGATCAAGGACCAAACCTTGCACCAACGTGAGGCGGAAGTACCAAAGGCAAAAGAGATCATCAGATTTCATATAAATGAATTTTTAGATTGGCATCAAATGCGCCAGCATGTGCCTGTTTTAAAAGCAGTGAAGCATAGATTGCAAACCATGCATTCCTGCAACCTTTTCATCAACTATTCTGCTTCGCTAACCCCAGCCAAATTCACCTATCCAACCACCGAAGAAAAAATTCAAAAGGTGATCAATGGAATGGCATTGAAAATGCGCAATCAAAATCAACGGGGTTGCAACTACATTGAAGCCATCAATGAATACATCCATACGGGCACAAAATAAACGGCATGCGGAAATTGATTCGGATCGGGACGAGAGAAAGCCAACTGGCTGTCTGGCAGGCCACACTTGTACAGAACCTACTCTCCAAAAATAATTATCAATCCCAACTGGTTTACATCAAGAGCGAAGGAGATATTGACCTGAAGACGCCACTGTATGACATGGGTGTTCAGGGCATTTTCACTCGCAGTCTTGATATTGCGTTACTCAATGATCAAATTGATATCGCCGTGCATTCCATGAAGGACGTTCCAACGCAACTTGCCCGTGGGACTGCCCAGGCTGCTGTTTTGGAGAGAGCTTCGCACAAAGACATTTTTGTTTACAAAGACGAAGGCCCGGTGTCGGGATGGAAATTGGGAGAACCTTCAGAAGCAGTTTGCTTGCAGCTCCCCGGCCTAATTGCTACCAGTAGCATCCGGCGAAAAGCGCAATGGCTGAACCGCTACCCCGATCATGTCATAGAAAACCTGCGGGGCAATGTAAATACCCGCTTGCGTAAAGTTGCTGAAAGCAACTGGAACGGCGCCATCTTTGCAGCGGCCGGATTGGAACGGATCAATCTCCGCCCGGAAAAAGCGATCGATCTCGACTGGATGCTGCCCGCGCCTGCGCAGGGAGCGATCATGGTCGTTTGTCGCGAAGAAGACGAATTTTCTAAAGAAGCTTGTCAATATTTCAATCATATGGAAACCGCTCTTTGTACAAAAGTTGAGCGGGATTTTCTCCGTGCTTTGTTAGGCGGTTGCTCAACACCTATCAGCGCATTGGCAGTTGTAAAGGCAGATGAAATTTATTTCCGCGGGAACATTATCTCGGTTGACGGAAAAGAAAAAGTAACCATCGAAAAAACCTGTTCGCTGGTTGAAGCCACCGAATTTGGACGCACCGCCGCGGAGGAAATTTTACAAAACGGTGGAGACAAAATAGCCGAAGCCATTCGCAATGGAGCAAAATAGCATCAACATATTGTGCACCCGCCCGCTGAACGAACTGTTGATCCGGGAGGCAGCTGAAGAAGGCATCTTAATTGAAGAGTTGCCCTTCATTCAAACTGAACCCATTCAGTCGATAGAGGTACAACAGGAAATAGAACAGGCCTTCCAGCAAAACGTTACGGTTGTTTTCACCAGTATGAATGCGGTGGAAGCTGTGGCTTATTACCAGGAAGAGGGTGCGCCCGATTGGGACATTTATTGTATGGGAACTACTACGCGAAAACTCGTTGCCCAACATTTTGGCGAAGAGCGGATCGTAGGAACGGCGGATGATGCGGCTTCGCTGGCAGAACTTATCGTTGAAGAAGATGTTACAGCGGAGGTCATCTTTTTTTGTGGAGATCAACGCCGGGATGAGTTACCAGACATACTCCGGGGGCACGATGTTGACGTGAACGAGGTAACTGTTTACCAGACGATCGCACTCACCCACAAAATTGAGAAAACCTACCACGGCATCCTGTTCTTCAGTCCGAGTGCAGTCGAAAGTTTTTTTAAGTTCAATGTATTACCCGCAGAAACGATACTGTTTGCTATTGGCAATACCACGGCGAACACCATAAGAAAGTTTACAAAAAATAAGGTGCTCATTAGTGATGCGCCGGGAAAAGATAACCTCGTAAAAAAAATGATCGAATATTTTGCAGGTTAGTATTTTACAAAACAACGATCACCATAAAAATTCTCTCAAGAACCAATAATGAGTACACCACCAGCCACCATCGACCAGCCAGTTAAGACCTTGCAAAACGACCTTCTTTTGAGAGCGTTGAGAAAAGAAACAGTAGAAAGGCCACCGGTGTGGATGATGCGGCAGGCGGGAAGATACCTGCCCGATTATTTAAAATTGAAAGCCCAGTACGACTTCTTCACCCGCGTTCAAACGCCGGAACTGGCGTGTGCAATCACATTACAACCCATCGACCAGGTAGGCGTAGATGCCGCGATCATATTTTCAGACATCCTGGTGATACCGCAGGCCATGGGCCTGGAAGTGTTGATGGAAGAAGGCAAAGGTCCATCCTTGCCGAAGGTGATCAGTTGCAAACAAGACATCGATGACCTGGTTACGGATGGCGCTGAACAAAGTTTGAAGTATGTATATGATGCCTTGACACTCACAAAAAAAGAACTCAATGGCCGCGTGCCGTTGATCGGCTTTGCGGGCGCCCCCTGGACCATACTTTGCTACATGATCGAAGGTAAAGGAAGCAAGACCTGGGAGAAAGCCAAACAGTTCGCTTACACGCAACCGTTATTGGCTCACCAGTTGTTGCAAAAGATCACAGACATTACGATCAGCTACCTAAAGCTTCAAGCTAAAGCGGGAGCAGACACCGTACAGGTTTTTGATAGTTGGGCCGGGGCATTAAGTCCGGCAGATTTCAAAACTTATGCGCAACCGTACCTGCTGCAAATTGCAGATGCCTTACAGGGAGAAGTTCCGGTCATCCTCTTTCCAAAAGGAAGCTGGTATGCGCTTAAGGACCTGAGCAACAGTTCCGCTGCAGGCCTGGGCATCGACTGGGGTATCGCCCCGGAGTTTGCCCGTGAGCTCACAGGAAACAGGATTGTGCTGCAGGGAAATTTTGATCCCGCAAAATTATTAGCGCCCATCCCGGATATTAAAAAAGCCGTGAAGGAAATGATCGACGCTTTTGGCGTTCAAAACTATATTGCCAACCTTGGACATGGCATCACGCCGAACATACCGGTAGATCATGCCCGCGCATTTGTTGATGCCGTAAAAGAATATCGTAAAAGTTAAGTAACCATGACCGCAGCAGATCTACATCGAAGCGAAGCTCCCGTGTTCACTGAAGATTTCACCGGAACATGGATCGCTTTTATTCACCAGTTGCAGGACGACATCTGCGCTGCCTTGCAAGCGAGCGATGGCCTGGCGAAATTTGAAGAAGATGTTTGGGAACGGCCTGAAGGCGGTGGCGGCAGAACGCGAGTGATCAGCAATGGCAATGTAATTGAGAAGGGTGGAGTTAATACTTCCATCGTGTTTGGAAAAGTAACTGACCTCATGCGTAGCCAGTTAAAAATAAATGGTGATAGTTGGTTTGCCTGCGGACTAAGCCTGGTGATTCATCCGCTCAGTCCATTTGTTCCAACCGTTCATTGCAATTACCGCATGTTTGAACTATATGATGAAGCAGGAAAAGTAATTGACCGTTGGTTTGGAGGCGGAACAGATCTAACACCGTATTATCTCAACCTTGAAGATGCTACACATTTCCATCAAACCTATAAAAATGTATGCGATGCTGTTGATCCATCTTTGTATGTAGAGTTAAAAAAAAACTGCGACGATTATTTTGTCAACACGCACCGCAACAACGAACGCCGGGGTATTGGTGGAATTTTTTACGATTACAAACGCCCGGATGCTACCAAATCAATTGACTGGTGGTTCGCTTTTGCAAAAGCCTGTGGCTACGCCTTTATAGATTCTTATATTCCCATCATTGAAAGACGAAAGGGATTGGAGTTTACCGCCGAAAACAAACACTGGCAGGAGATCCGGCGTGGTCGCTATACAGAGTTCAACCTCGTGCATGACCGTGGAACCATTTTCGGGTTAAAAACAAACGGAAGAATTGAAAGCATCCTCATGAGCCTTCCACCCACCGTGCGCTTTGAATACAATTACCAGCCGGTACCCGGCAGTGAAGAAGATACATTATTGCAGGCCTGCCTGCATCCGCGGGAATACGCAAACTAGCACAAATAACCCTGCAACTTTTCTAACCCGCGTTCAACCGGCATAAAAATAATTATTATGTACTTACAAAGAAGGAACAGGATTCTCCGGGCCACACCGGCCATCAGGAGTCTTGTTGCGGAGACAATTCTTACTCCCAGTGATTTTATCGCCCCATTGTTTATTGATGAAGGTGAAAACATACAATTCGAAATTCCTTCGATGCCGAATTATTACCGCCGTTCGCTGGATGGCACTATCAAGGAAGTAAAAGAGTTGTGGGCGCTCGGTATTAAATGCGTGCTGTTGTTTATTAAAGCTCCTGATGAATTAAAAGACAACACCGGCAAAGAAGCCTGGAATCCCGCTGGTTTAATGCAGCGCAGCATTTCCGCTATCAAAGATGCAGTGCCAGGAATGGTGGTTATGACCGACGTAGCACTCGACCCCTATTCATCCTATGGGCATGATGGCATTGTAGCCGATGGAGAGATCGTGAATGACCCAACCGTGGAGGCGCTCGTAAAGATGAGCTTGTCACATGCAAAAGCTGGAGCTGATTTCGTTGCTCCAAGTGATATGATGGATGGCCGTATTGGCGCGATCCGCGAAGGGCTGGAACAGCAGGGTTTTACGAAGACAGGCATCATGGCGTACAGCGCCAAATATGCATCTTGTTTTTATGGCCCCTTCAGAGACGCATTGGATAGTGCTCCCGGTTTCGGAGATAAAAAAACTTACCAGATGGATTTCGGCAACCGCATTGAAGCGGTAAAGGAAGCGCTGATGGATGTGGAAGAGGGTGCAGACATTGTGATGGTAAAACCGGGCCTTCCCTACCTTGATATTTTGCGTGAGGTTAAAGATGCAGTAGACGTTCCCGTTAGTGTGTATAATATCAGCGGGGAATATGCCATGATAAAGGCCGCGGCAAAAATGGGCTGGATCAATGAGGACAAAGCGATCATAGAAACTTTAACTTCCTTCAAACGGGCCGGCGCAGACCTGATTGCTACTTACTTTGCAAAAGATGCCGTCAGGTTATTACAAAAAGCCTGATAATATTCGACCTCATCATGGTCGAAGAAATTTTCAGATCAGTTTCACCAGTTTTACAATCGTAGTATGATAGCAACCAGCAAACAGTTATTCGAGCGTGCGCAACGCTCCATTCCCGGCGGCGTCAATTCGCCGGTACGTGCATTTAAAAGCGTGGGAGGAACGCCGGTGTTTATGAAACGTGCGAAAGGCGCCTACCTCTACGACGCGGATGACAACGCTTACATTGATTATATCGCTTCCTGGGGACCGATGATCCTTGGTCATGCCTACGAACCCGTGGTTGAAGCCATCCGCGAATATGCCGCCTATTCTACCTCATTTGGAGCACCTACTGAGCTCGAAATTGAAATGGCCGAACTCATTATCAGCATGGCTCCAAACATGGACCTCATTCGTATGGTGAGCAGCGGTACCGAGGCCTGCATGAGTGCGGTGAGACTGGCAAGAGGCTATACCGGGCGAAATAAGATCATCAAGTTTGAAGGAAATTATCATGGGCATGCCGACTCTTTTTTAGTGAAGGCTGGCAGCGGGGTTGCGACCTTCAATATCCAAACCGTGCCTGGGGTTACCGCCGGGGTAGCGAACGACACTTTAAATGCTCCTTACAATAACCTTGAAGCCGTAAAACAACTGGTAGCAGAAAATAAAGGCGAAGTTGCCGCGATCATCATTGAACCAGTAGCCGGCAATATGGGTTGTATTTTGCCCGCGCCTGGTTTCCTGGAAGGATTGCGCAAGGTCTGTGACGAAGAAAACATTGTTTTTATTTTTGATGAGGTCATGACAGGTTTTAGGCTGGGTGCCGGTGGCGCACAGGAAAAACTTTCCATTGATGCTGACCTGGTAACCTATGGAAAAGTGATTGGCGCCGGTATGCCGGTTGGCGCTTTCGGCGGCAGGAAAGAGATCATGCAACACATTGCCCCGCTCGGCAATGTTTACCAGGCGGGCACTTTAAGCGGTAACCCGATCGCGATGATCGCTGGATTCACCTTGCTGAAAGAATTAAAAAATAATCCTGGGATCTACGATGAGCTGGCTGCAAAAACGAAATATCTCGGTGATGGTATGGAGGCCCATTTGAAAAGTAAGGGCACGCCGTATCGCATCAACAGGCTGGGCAGCATGATCAGCGTGCACTACGCCGACCATGATATCGTAGATTTCGATTCGGCTTCAAAAGCCAACATTCCTCTCTTCAATAAATTATTTCACCACATGCTGGATAACGGCGTTTACCTTCCACCGTCTGCATACGAAAGTTGGTTCCTCAACAATGCGTTGAGTTATGCTGACCTGGATAAAACCATTGAAGTTTTTGCTTCATTTGAGCATGCATAACTCACTTGCGAAATAGTTTTTAACAGTCAAGTCCCGAAGCCAGTTTTAAAAAAGGTTTCGGGACTTTTTTATTCCACGGACGTTCAGGAGCAGCGGTCTCTTTCGAGGCGTTCTAAAGGTGTATCGGTCGTTTTTATTTCTTTTTCCTACCAGCTAGCCCGCATTTCCACAGCATCCATTTATCTGCCAGCTATTTTTTATATTTATAGGCAATTTCACCCATGACAAGAGAAGAAAAATTTATGCAGGAGGCCATCCATTTGTCGCACCAGGGTATGGAAAACAATGAAGGTGGCCCCTTCGGCTGTGTTGTTGTAAAAGGCGATGCAATTGTAGGCCGGGGAAATAATAAGGTGAGCTCGACCAACGATCCCACGGCACACGCAGAGGTCATTGCTATCCGGGATGCCTGTAAAAATATTGGCAGTTTTCAATTGGAAGATTGCGAGATCTATACTTCCTGCGAGCCTTGCCCCATGTGCCTTGGCGCCATTTACTGGGCGAGGCCAAAAGTTGTGTATTACGCCAACAATCGCGAAGATGCAAAGCGTATTGGCTTTGATGATTCCATGATTTACGATGAAATGACCATTGCTGTCGCGGACCGCAGAATCCCGATTATCCCTGTAGGAAGAGAGCATGCATTAAAAGTTTTTGAAGCCTGGAAAACAAAGGAAGACAAAAAAGAATACTAATAAATTTCACTTATTACTTGCTATGTCGCAGCCTGTTTCGATACAAACAAAAAACGGACACGTTCTTTTAAGGCGGCTGACGACGAATGACCTCGACAAACTTGCTGCCTACCTACATGAGGTGAGCGATGAAGTAAAAAATCGCTTTGGTCCGCATCATTTTAATAAGCCCGCCATCCTGGAGTTTTATAGCTGGCCTCATGAGAACATTGGTTTCGTGGCCGAAGATGTTGCGAATGAATCTATCATCGGATATGCGATCATAAAATGCGGGTATCTGAGTCACGATAAACCACGTTGGCAATCATACGGTCTCGACCTCGATAGCATCAAGTGCTGCACCTTTGCACCTTCCGTTACGGACGCCTGGCAAGGCATCGGTATTGGCAAAAACATGTTGCAGTATATTCTAAAAGAACTAACAGTCTCCGGCATCCAACATGTCATCCTGTGGGGCGGCGTGCAAAGCGACAACATTAAAGCGATCAGATTTTACGAAAGTTTTGGGTTTGAAACCAAGGGAACTTTCGACCATTATGGTTCTAATTATGATATGATCCTTAGTATCGACTTCCCCGATTAAACCAAGGTCGCCAGGTAGGTTGAGATTAGTTTGTAATCTTCTCTACCAGCATCACAATTTCGGTCACCCAGTTTTCAGGATTTGTTTCTACTGTAGGATCATTGATGTAAAACTCCGTTCTTGCCCCCAGCTTTTGCTGTGCCGGTGTTACCTGCGACCCTTCTTTCCATCCCTCGTTTTTTAGCCAGTCATTCAATTGCATATGGACTTCCCGCAGGCGTTGATAATGCCCGGTGTGCGTGATTACAGCATAAGATCCTGCGGGAAAAGATCCCGCGATCATTTCAGGGCCAGGTGCGACTTCAGTTGCTACTGGTATCCCAACCTCCACGTCCAATTCATGTTGCTCATTCATTGCCAGGTACCGGAAAAATGGTGCTCCTGCAGGAACAATGTCCTTGTCTTTCATCCACGTGGATACTTGAGAAAGAAGCGGAGGCAATACTACGGGGATGTCGTTCATCCCGACCCTGGTACGAATTGCAACGTAGTGAAGCTCCTCGCGGTGTTGAATAACTGGTTGATCCATCATATAAAATGATTAATTGTGCTGAATGAATTGAATTTAAAATTAGCTGGAAATTGACTGCGCCGAAATGGGCAATTGCGACAATGTAGAGGTCGCATGCGACAAGCCGTTGGGATATACAAACGGATAAAAAGGGTAAGGTTAACAATCGCGGTTTTTCACCAGTATCATTTCCGCAGCGATGCTGATGGCGATCTCCTCCGGGGTTTGGCTCTTGATCGCGATGCCGATAGGGGCATGTATACTGGACAACCGGTGAGGAGAAAATCCTTCTTTTTCAAAATCGTTTTTTAGTTTCGCGATCTTATAATTGCTGCCCAGTATTCCGAGGTATTTCCAGTTTTTGTTGATGATCGCTTTGAGGGCAATCGCGTCTGTGCGGTATCCTACGGTCATGACCACGGCGAAATGATCCGGTCCCCCCGTAACCAATTCAGCCAACCCGGCAAAATCATTTACCACATTTTTTTCCTGCACAAATAGGTTCTGCTGCATCGTGTACAAATTGTCGCGATGATCATACAAGCGGATATAAAAGTCTAATGCGGAAATCAATTTTGAAAGAGCAAGTGCCACATGGCCACCTCCAATAATTATGAGCTCATTTTTGAAACCTGTCTTTTCTTCGTAAAGAAAATTTTGTTCATCAGTGAGGTTCAGGTAAAATTGTTGGGTTGGAATTTTTTCTGAAAATGCAATCCCCGTTGGGGAGAATTGCAGGCAGCCATGACCGTTAGCATGTAAAGATGCTGCTATTCTTTCTATAAATGGCAGGTCTGCGGGATTTGCCCGGTGCATTAAAATGGTTTGCTCACCGGAACAGATCATACCACTCTGGTTCCGGGCTGCAACCTTATCATGTTTTTGATTGAATAATAAAACTCTATCCTGCTGCCCCTGCAGTTTTTCTTTCGCGAGCTCTACAAACTTATGTTCCATGATTCCGCCGCCAAGCGAACCGTGCATTTCACCGGCTTCATTCACCACCATCATAAAGCCCTGTCGGCCCGGACTGCTCCCTTTACTTTCAATCACATATAAAAGCATCACCCGCTTTTTCCTGCGTAGCTGTTCTAAAAGGAATTCCCATGATGGTAATTGTTTATGCATGGATACCAGCGATCATTTGTTACGCTGTTGAGTTGTTATTTTTTTGTCAGGGGTTTGATGCAACGACGGGATCCTGCTGGCGTTTATGCGACGCTGTTAGACCTTCTATTTTTCCGGCGTAAAGATCGAGCAGTAATTTCTCCGGAGTCATAGGTGCCGCAAAGGATGGTTTGACCGAGGGGTCAAAAGAACGAATCGCGTTACGCAAGGCGAAGAAGGCGCCGATGCCATACATGAGCGGCGGCTCTCCCACTGCTTTCGACCGGAAAATAGCGAGATTGTCTTTGGGTGTTTGTAAAAATTCAATGTTGATCTGTTTAGGGACGGAGTAGATGTCCGGCACCTTGTACGTGGAAAGCGCATTGCTGCGCAACCTGCCCTCCTTATCATAAATGATCTCCTCCATCGTCATCCAGCCAATCCCCTGCACAATGCCCCCTTCAATCTGGCCTCGATCGATCAAGGCATTCATGCTGCTTCCGAAATCATGTACCAGGTTTACCGTATCCATTTCGTAAGTACCCCGCAGGCAATCAACCGTTACTGTTATGATGGCAGTTCCATACACGTGATAGGCAAACGGATGGCCTTTACCAGTTGCTTTATCGAAATGAATGTCGGGTGTGGCATAATGGGCATGTTCGGATAAACTAACCCGCTTTGCGTAGGCAGTCATGACCAACTGTTGCCAGTCCCAGCCGCTTTTGATCCCATTCGTAAAAAGCAGTCCATCCTGCACTACTAACGTGGATGCTTCAACGCTGAGTGATTCGGCTGCAACTGCTTTCAACCTTTGCAGGATTGCAGCGCATGCCATGAGCGTTGCCTTGCCGTTTAGATCTGCCGTGGCGCTCGCCGCCGATGGGGAGGTATTGGCAATGCGGTAAGTGTTGGTGCTGCTTACTTTTACCAGCGCCGGATCTATTGAAAAAGTGTTAGCCACCACTTGCAGGATCTTCGTGTTTACTCCCTGCCCCATTTCAATAGCGCCCGTTGTTACCACCACGCTACCGTCTGTGTACACATGAACCAGAGCACGCCCCTGATTCATCAACGTATTGGTAAACGAAATTCCAAAACATATGGGCATTACTGCCAATCCTTTTTTATAATGTTGCTGCTCCAGGTTGAACGCTTCAATTTCCTTCCTGGTACCTGGTATGTCAAAATGATCCATGGCTTTTTGCCAACACTCGCCAGCTTCGCTCACCACCTTCTGACCGTAGGCCAATTCATCGCCGGTTTGCAATAAATTTTTTTCCTGTATAAAGGCCGCTTCGATGTTAAGCTCATCCGCAGCTTTTGCAATTGCTGATTCAATGACAAACATCCCTTGCGGTCCGCCAAAGCCACGGAAAGCGGTATTTGGCGGAAGGTTGGTACGACAGCTCAAGGCTGTCGCTGTTACGTTCGGGATGTAATAGCAGTTGGTAGCGTGGAATAAGGTGCGCTCCAATACGGCAGGAGACAGGTCTGCTACCGCACCTGCATTCTGAAAGAAAGTAACCTCATACGCGATGATCTTTAAATCAGCGGATAGGCCAATTTTGAAGTCAGACGAATACGGATGCCGCTTACCTGTCATACGCATGTCCTCCATTCGATCCAGGGAATATTTTACCGGCTTCTTTAACAGGTGAGCTGCCAGGCCACAAAGCGCGGCCCAGGTATTTGCCTGGTCTTCCTTGCCACCAAAACCACCGCCAAGCCGGGTTACATCAACCTCCACCTGGTGCATCGCCAGCCCGGTGACTCTGCTCACCGCTCGCTGCACAGCAGTTGGTCCCTGCGTGGAAGAATGTATTTTAAGGCCACCGTTTTCCGCAGGGATGGCATAGGCGCCCTGTGTTTCAATGTACAGGTGTTCCTGCCCGTTAGTATCAGCACGACCTTCAAAAATATGAGCACAGGCTGACCAGGCGGTATTAGTATCGCCGAGTTTGAAACTGCGTGGCGGCACAATTAATTCACCGGCAGCAGCGGCTTCCCGCGGGTCAGTAATGACAGGTAATGGGTTGATCTCAACCTTGATTTGTTTCGCAGCGGTGCGGGCTTCCCGGGCTGTGCTGGCGATGACCAACGCCACCGGCATACCGCAAAAATGAACATGTTTGTGAGCGAATAATTCTTCATCCGGTATGATTCCACCAATTTGATTTTCACCCGTAATGTCCGCATGCGTAAGTATGCGCACCACACCAGGACAATTCAGGGCGGCGCTAAGATCGATGCTGACCAGTTCGCCATGCGCTACAGGCGAATCAAAACAGGCAGCATAGAGCGTACCCGCTAATTCGGGTATATCATCGAGGTACACAGATTCTCCTCTTAGGTGGGTAAACGCGTCAATGTTTTTTACGTTATGCATTACGCTGATGGGTTTAGGTCCAGCCCTGGAAATAAAACACTGAAATGGGCTTTTATCAATTGCGATAACAGGAGCCGTTTGTAGATCGCCGACCCGCGGGTATCGCTGATGGGCGCTATTTCTGTTTGCACAATTTCTAACAGCTCCGCCAGCATTTCGGCTGACGGATCTTTACCAACACAAAATGCTGATGCGGCGGAAAGATAGGCTGGTATCGGCCCTACACCTCCTGCAGCTATGCCGGCAGTGGCGACCTGGTTGCCATTCATGGTCAGCAAAATGGCGGTATTCACGCTGGCGATGTCGAGCGTGGTTCGCTTTGAAACTTTTTCAAAATTAAAAAGGTGATTCGCCGGCGGAATTTTAAAGCTGATCTGTTCAATGACCTCCCCTTCGGTACGCTCAAGCAGTTTATACCCTTTATAAAATTGTCGCAATGGAACTTTTCTTTTTGTATCTCCTCCTGATAAAGTAACCTGGGCATCAAGCGCCAGGAAAAAAATTGTCAGGTCACCAATGGGGGAGGCATTTACAAGGTTACCCGCGATGGTTGCCATATTCCGGATCTGGGTAGAAGAAACCAACCTGATGTATTTCCGCAGCGCGGGGAAATTCTCGAGGAATAAGGGTGACTTCAGCATTTCACTAACGGTTACGGATGCACCAAGAATACATTCATCCCCTACCTGGAGAATTCCTTTAAGCGGCGCCTCATTGATTACGAAACGGATGTCTGCATCCTGCATCGCATCATGCTGCTGCACATAAAGGTCGGTGCCGCCGCCAACAACTACCCTCGTGGACAAAGCTTCCCTCGTGTAGCCATTTGAGCCTACCTGCAATGATTGCAACCGCTCTTTGATTCCGGAAAAATAAGCAGGCAACAATTCCTGCGCAATGGCAAAACTGAGGGGATCGTCGTCCCCGCGACTTTCTAATTTTCCAGCAATGGTACCAATAGCCCGCTCAATCGATTTATATCCTGTGCAGCGGCAAATATTTCCATTCATTGCGTCTATCCCATCCTGGTAGTTACAAGATGAGCTCATTGCAAAACCGGTAGCCGACACGATGAAGCCAGGCGCGCAAAACCCGCATTGGCTCGCGCCTTCGTCCGCAAAAGCTTGTTGAAGAAAATTAAGCCCGGTGGCATTGATGCCTTCAATAGTAACTATGTGCTTATTGGCGGCATTACCGATGGGCATCAGGCAACTGGTCACCGAAGAATAAAATAGCCTGCCATTTTTCAACTCGCCGATCAGCACTGTGCAGGCACCACAGTCACCTTCCCGGCACCCGATCTTGGTGCCGGTTAGCCGTTGCTGGTAACGCACAAAATCAAGCACCAACGTACCAGCCGGCACTGCTGTTTGAATAAGTCGATCATTTAACAGGAACTGTATCAAGCAGGATATTTTGATTCTTTTAAAGTTACAATAAATGGATTAGCAGGCAACGAACCGGGGTTTAAAGATTCGCATCGAATTAGCGTGGTAGTATGAATTGTTTATCCAGGAACCTATGTGCATTTTCCCTGTTTGACCAAAATGTAACCCTACTTTTTTGAACGTCTTCCCTCGAGGATGCGATAGAAAGAACGGGTATGTATTTCTTCAATTGTAAGTCCTGTCACTAAAGCCTCTGCTTCCGTAACGGCCCCGCAGTTGATCGCTTTTAGGAAAAAATTAAGCAGTCCCTGCCCGGTGGCGGCATCATCAAAAATGTTCCCGGTCAGGGTTGAAACCGCAGCCCGGTCAACAAAGGTTTTCAGCCGGAAGGCCGCATCCGCATAACTGCTTAAAAAGAAATTATACGTAGCTGCATAGCGCATCGGTACCTGCGCCGGGTTGAGGTCCCAGCCTTGGTATAAACCATTGATCAAGGAGTGGGTGGTGTGCTGGAAACCTATGCGCCACGCTTCGTGCACCGCTTCCCGGTTTTCTACCTGTTGTGTGTAGGACAGGTTGTCGCCACGATGAGGTCCGATGGGCATCACATTCGTGGCGCCGTCGCTAAGGAAAATGCCGGTACTGCCCAATGCAACTTTTGTAACATGATGTGCAAAGTCACAAACCGAATGGGCCATCGTTTGATATTTTGCCGTGATGCCGCAGGAAGCAGTGTAGTCGTAGGTTCCAAAATGTGCCGCGATCAAACGGCCTTCTCCCGCCCGGACGATCCGCATCAACGGGTTTCTCCCTTCCTCATCCATGATGATCTGGGTGGCCTCAACCATGGTTTCCATCTTAAGCGTGCCCGCAGGAAGGGCGTGGTGTTTTTCTATCAACCCAAAAAGACGAACCAGGGTTGTTACCTGTTCCGGGATGGTTACTTTCGGTAACATCACCACGAAGTTGGCAGGGAGTGTTCCGTCCGTTTGTTTTAATAAAGTGCCCAGGAAAAGATGAAGCGTGCGGACTCCACGATGCTTTAGATCTTCAGTGAATGGTTTGATACGAATCCCAATGAAAGGAGGAAGTGTTTGCTGCTGCATACCCTTTGCCAGTTCGAGCGCTGCGCTGACCGCGGTGGCATCTTCTTCAGCGTCCGGCCGATTGCCAAAACCGTCTTCAAAATCTATCCGGAAATCTTCGATCGCTTCTGTACTTAGCTTTTTTAAAATCTTATTGTAAACGGAAAAAGACAACCAGGCAACTTCGGATTTCCGGTCATCTTCTTTCATCCCTGCTAATTTCGCAGCCAGCTCCAGGATATCCTTTTCAAGGTGCGGCAAATGTTGAAACCCTTCAAGCTGGAGCACCCGCGCCAGCGTTACAAAATTGGGCGCATAGGTTATAAAATTCTGCAAGGCTATCTCGCCCATTTTTATGGCCGTGTCTGCTTTGAACAAATTTGCGCCACCATACACTGTGTGCACCGGTTGACGATCGGGTTTATCCCCGGGATACGTTTTCTGAAACTCGAGATTCGCTGTTCCAAGTTTGGTAAGCAACTGCTCTATCTCGGCGGCATTGATGGAGTAATCGCTCATAATTATTGGTTTGATTTGAACACGGCTTTAACAACCGCGGTAAGTGGAATAACCGTACGGGCTGATTAGTAATGGAATGTGGTAATGCTCCAGGGTCTTGATGTCGAATATGATGTCAACCACCGGGTAGAAACAGTCAATGTCCATGGTACTGAAGTAATGGATGGTATCAAAACTCATCTTATAAATACCCAATGGCAATTCCTGGTCATCCCGCAAAAGGTTCGTAACGCGGCCTTCTTTATTGGTGAGTCCTTTTGCGTATTGTATCCAGTCCGGTCCTACCTTTTGATGAAGGAACACTGTGACACCCCAGGCTGGTTTGCCGCGGGAGGTGTCGAGTACATGCGTGGTGATCTGGCTCATTGCATTAATTTTTGTAGTCGAAGTAAGGTGATCTTATTTTGCTCCTCCGCTGCAATGGTGAGCTCTTCCGCAGCATTATTTTGAAGCCGTGCATTTAAGCTATGCAGCATCTCATCGGCAGATTTCCCGCTGGCGGAAACGATAAAAATATACCCGAATTTTTCTTCGTAGGTTTTGTTTCCTTCTTCCAGCAGTTTGAGCGTTTGCTGCCGCGCTACATTTACACCTTGTTGTTCGGCCCCTGCCCATTGCGCCGTTGAAGGAAACTTATTATTCAATGACGCGGTATCTCCAATTCTCGGATGCTGGGAGAAGGCTTCGCGCCAGTCTGCCTCAGAACAACTAAACCATTGTTCTTCTGCGAAATCCATCAGCTCAACCAGTTCTTCCATGGGTAACAAGGATATCATCTTGTTTACCCAGGTGGTGGAGCCACAACAATTGTAAAGTGCTTGCCTGAGTTCTTCAGTCGGGAGAGTATTCAGCTCGTGTATGGTCATAAAATATTATTTACGGATACATCTAAACCTTTACTGTTTCTTAAGACGCTACAAAACCACACCAATTGTGCCAAAGGATGCCAGAGAAAAGTTAAGCCGCCTCCTCCTATCCATTTTTCAAAAACGGCTTCCCAAAAAGGCGCATCCTGCTGACCCCTCCATCCGGAAATATGCTGAGGCGTACATGCGTAACCGGGGCATGGGTTGCCACCATCCCGGTTTCAAAAAGCTGTTCCTCGTCAGGCTTTAATTTCACCTTCGGCAAAATTGGTATCCAGGCCAATTGTTGTGAGCTTAAATCCTGGTCAGTGGAGTCTGAAATATTACAACCCTCCAGCTCGCAACTATCAGGATAGTTCCCTTTAAAATGTGCAGTGTCTATCAGCACCTTGCTGATGACGCCTTCGTGCGCCAGCCGTACGATCACCCAATCTTTATTTCCCAGTGTGCGGTTTCGTTTGGTTTCCCATCCATCTCCCATATTAATTCCCCTGTCGGGCATGATCAGGTTATCCATGTGACTAAAAAACATATCATTGCACAGCACTGCCTTGCCGCCATTTTCGGCCGCGGCCAAGTCAACTTCATCTTCTTCTCCAACAGCACTCCAGTTCTTAACTACTTCGCCGTACACTTTAAAGCGAGCGACACCACCGTCGGGGTAAATGTTCAGGCGGAGGTGGGTATATACTTCGTGATCCGCTATTGCAAAAAGATTTTGAGAGCCGGGTTGTAATGCAGCTTTCGGAAGTATCTCGTTCCATTTCAATTGCTCATAATCATCTGTGTCCGCATCTTTAATATTAAATGCTTCCACCGAAGCGAAGGGCGGATGATTACCGAGGAAATAATTCGTATCGATATCTACACCATAAATTTTCCCGGGCGTGGCCAACTGGATGATGCACCAGTCGTGGCCGGGCTCCCGCTTGCGCCTTGATTCCCATCCGTCCATCCACTTGCCGCGATCGGTGTATTTATCTGCAATAAAAATTCCGCGTCCGGGCTTTAATAAGTTCTCCTTCTCAGCAAAAAAATCATCACTGCACAACAGGGCTTTACCGCCAAGTTTTTCCGCTGCCAGGTCGATCATGGATGTAAATTCAAAATCACTCATACCAAATATTTTAGGTTGTATTTTTTTATAAGGACGAGAAGACAAACGCTCCTCGCCTTGGGTGGAAATTCCCGGCATCGAAAACCTTCGTACCTGCAATATAGGTTTGCTTCACCACACCATACAATTGTTCATTGAGGTAGGGTGTGATCTTATGGCGATGCTCGATCATATTTCCTGTTACTGTAAATGTGGCCTTCTCATCCAGGATAACCAGGTCAGCATCATAACCTGCTGCGATCTTCCCTTTTGTTTTGTCTTTACCGATGAGCTTTGCCGGGTTTTCACAAAGCCATTTTACCACCTGGTCGAAATCGCAGCCGCGTTGCCGCGCCGCAGTCCATAAGGCAGGCAGGGCGAATTGGAGCGAAGCAATACCACCCCATGCCTTTAGAAAATTTCCACTCTCCAACTCTTTTAATTCCGGCGTAGCCGGGGAATGGTCGGTCGCTACAAAATCAATGATGCCGCTTTTTAACGCAAGCCAGAGCTGGTCGTTATTTTCCTTATCCCTGATGGGTGGCGCACATTTAAATTGCGTTTGACCATCTTGTATTTGTTCAGCGTTGAAGTATAAATAATGTTGCCCGGTCTCGACAGTTACCGGCAATCCTTTTTCTTTAGCACGCTGAATTTGTTCAATTGAATCGGCCGACGATAAATGGACAATGTGCACTTTACAATCAAACATTTCAGCTAACCTGATCATCAAAGCGATCGCTGAATTTTCCCATTTTTTTGGACGCGTATTTAAATAATTCTGGTAATTATTAACATTCCCTGAAGAGCGCTGCTCCGTATCCGTTAGTTCGCAGTGTACGAGCAGGGGAAGGTTCGCTTTCGCGATCAGTGGCATCACCTGTACAAGATCAGCTTCTGTGACATTTGGAAAATCATCGATCCCTGAATGTGTTAAAAATGCTTTGAAGCCAAGCACGCCGGCCGCGATCAGGCGCCCAATTTCTTGCTCATTTCCAGGCACCACGCCACCCCAAAAGCCGACATTCACATTCAATTGGTGTTCAGCGGAAGCGATCTTTTCCGCCAGCGCTGTAACATTCGTGGTGACCGGGGAAGCGTTCAACGGCATGTCAACAATGGTTGTTACGCCGCCCGCTGCAGCGGCCCTCGTAGCAGTCTCAAACCCTTCCCAGTCTGTTCGGCCCGGTTCGTTCACATGCACGTGTGGATCAATGACTCCGGGCATGATGATGTCGTTGCCGACGTCGATCATTTCAACACCTGCTCCTTCCGGGAAATTATCCTGGATGGATTGGATGATACCATTTTCAATCAGCACATAGGCTTCCCCGATACCTGCAGGGAGTGCAACTCTTTTACTGTGTAGAACTAGCAAGGCCACAAATTTTGACGCTTAAATGAAACCTTAAATTTACAAAACAATATTTTAAATTGTGTGCTGACCACTGGGCACGGGATGTTGGAGACATAATAAAATCAGGCTTAAAATTATGGTGACAGTGTTGATCTATGGCGTGCTGGGTTTCATCCTCGTGATGCTCGTCATCATGACCTACAATTTTCATTCGCTTAAAAAAAGCGATGATGCCAATTTGAGCCAGGAGCCCGGGCAGCAAAGCATGCTGCTCTCACAAGGCTTTATCTATACGGCCCTGGTACTTATCCTTATCCTCATTATTTTTTATACCTGGTATGTTGTCCGCGGTACACCATGGGAAGGACACCTCGCGGAATGGCTCAACATTGTCGTACGCCTGATGCACATCACCTTTGGTATCGCCTGGATCGGCGCCTCTTTCTATTTTGTTTTTTTAGAAAATGCGTTGAACCGCACGGAAGATGTGCGGGATGAACTCGCCGGAAATTTATGGGCGGTACACGGCGGCGGATTTTACTATTTGGAAAAATACAAAGTCGCACCACCAACAATTCCAAAACACCTCCATTGGTTCAAGTACGAAGCTTACTTTACCTGGATCTCGGGAATCAGTTTGTTGTTTGTCGTGTATTATTTCAATGCGAAGGCGATGCTCATCGATGCCAATGTTCTCAAGCTGTCTGCGGCGAAAGCCATTGCCATCGGCGTGGGCTCATTTGTTGTCGGGTGGATTTTGTATGACCAGCTGTGTAAATCGCCACTCGTAAAAAAACCGATATTATTTGCCCTGGTCGGATTTATCATAGCCACCGCCTTCGCTTATGCCTACTGCCGCGTATTTAGTGCACGTGCGGCCTACATTCATTTTGGTGCGATGTTGGGCACCATCATGGTGGCGAATGTGTTCTTCATCATTATCCCTGCGCAGAAAGCAATGGTACGTGCAGCGCGGCAGGGTATACCACCAGACCCGCAACCGGGAAAGAATGCGCTGGCAAGATCCCTGCATAACAACTATTTAACCTTACCGGTTTTGTTTGTAATGATCAGTAATCATTTTCCATCAACTTTCGGTTACGCGTATCCGTGGATCGTTCTTGCTATTATCTCGCTGGGAACGGCCGGCGTGAAGCATTATCTCAACTTAAAAGAGAAAGGGCAATACAATGTGTGGGTGCTGCCGGCCTCCGTATTAATTTTGCTTGCAGCAAGTTTTATTACCGCGCCGAAAAAAGATATGGGCGCTTGTAACGAAACGGCAAGTTTCGCGGCAGTAAACCAGGTGATCACAGCGAGATGCATCAGCTGTCATTCTTCTAAACCCACAGACGATGTGTACACAGCTCCGCCGAACGGGTTGGTATTTGATACGCCGGCGGATATAGTGAAGATGAAAGCCCAGATCATGCAACGCGTAGTGATCACTAAGACGATGCCGCAGAATAATAAAACCGGCATCACGCCGGAGGAAAGAAACCTGATCCGCTGTTGGATTGACCAGGGAACTCCCATCAAATAGCCTGCGAAAAGGGAACCAGTTTGCGGCGGGTACTGATCAAAAGATTTGTTCCTCCTCTTCTTAAGTTAACGAATAAATCGTTCCCCAAAAAAGCATGCTCCCGTTTATGTATAAACGCTAAAAAAAATATGCTCAGAACTCTGGAAAACTTAGTCGCTTGTTTTAGGATAAGAGGAGAATGATCTGCAAGATTTTCTCAGAATTTTTCTATGCTATTCGTGTCTCTCGTTTTACGTCATGCAGGAAGGGGAAAGTTTGCCCCCTATTGACCGAATGTCAAAATAAAGGACAATTATTTTTCTTTACCACCATTATGAAAAATGCGATCGCTTTTGAAATTGTTTGGAATACTCGTCATCTTGAAGGGCGAAGCCGACCCCGGAGATTGGCTTAAACAGATGATCCGTATAGATACTTTACCGGTGGCAACCGCAGGATCAACCTGGTGCAGCGATATTTGGCACGGAGCATGTCTTATAATTAGTACTAAAACCTCATAACATGAAAATCAATACACAATTCTTCCTGGATCCAGGGGGAGCCAACGAAGGAATAAGCAGGAAACGCACTGAAGACGACAACGAAATCAAAGACACCGATGAAACTACGCCTCTGATCGAAGAGGATGGAGACAACAAAACCGTCGGGGAAAAAATTAAGGATGCCTTGCAGGATTGGTCAAACAAAGACCAGGCTGACCAGGATTTTGATGACACCCGGGTATAAAAAAAATCTGTTGCAGGTTGATGGAGATCATCAGCCTGCAACAGAAAATTATTAAGTCAAAATTGCTTACTTGCTCATCCAGGGTGCGCTGGTAAGCACGAGGCTTACGAAGAATTGCCCTACACCATCTTTCGGTGGATTTGCCAGCGCCTGGTTTTCATTACTCCGCCAGTTTTTATCTTTAAAACTACCGGTATATCCGGCCTGCAACCCAATTGTGTTTGCAGCATTTTTCGGCGACTTTAAGTGGAAGCCTACCCCTGCCCTATACACGAAAAAAGAGTTGTTGAAGCGAACAGATTGAATGTTGTTCTGCACAGTCGGTGACGTCAGCACATCATTAAAAGCCACGGCCGAGTTATCCTTGTAAAAGATGGCCTGGTATCCCTGGAATCCCAATCCAACCAAGGGATACAAAATAACCCTGTCTGAAGGAATCACATCATAACCAAGATCCGCGTTAACACCAATGTAGCGGATGGTGCTGCTCTTTTCGTCTTTATCACCGCTCATGCTACTACCAACGGTGATTCCGCCTGCGGATATTACGCGCTTGTTTTCTTTCATCCAACCGAGGCCGAGCGTTGCGGTATGTTCTTTTAATTGTTCGAATTGTGGAAGTCCCGCAACGCGGGCATTTAATCCATCAAATTTTTGAAAGCTGGCGCCAATGCTTTTCGTGATGACCGGCTTCACTCCACCAGAGTGAAACTGCGCTTGTGCGGTAATGCCTGCTAACACAAGCATACTCGAGATAAGAATTTTCATAACTGTTTGTTTTTTATATGCAAGTATTACAAACAAAATGCCTGAAATGTTTAAGCATAGGCTTGCGAAGACCTGGTTAAAGTTCAAACCCGGGTCAAACGCTTACCTCATATAACTATGAAAATTAATGACTTACCAAATTTGGAAAACACAAGCTGAGAATGGCAAGGGACTTTGCAAGAAGGGTGGATTGAAGAAAAGCAGATTACGACCTGTCCGTGATTTTAGTCCAGGCGAAATCACCTTGAGAGTTTTTGAGTTGAGGTAGTGATGTAAGAGGAAGTTTTTAAGATCGATTAACCAATTGATCAGGGGCCCGACCTACGTTTTAAAGCCGCCTGGAATGCAGCCAGCGCATTTACGATGCCGCCGGTTTTGCTCAATTGATCCAGGTTTTTTTCCGCGGCGTTTGCTCCTTTTCCAACTGGTGATTTCGGTAGCGTCACCGATTCGAGCAGGATACTTTTTATTTCAACAGCAGACAATTGCGGGAAGTAACTGCGAAGCATAGCCGCAATTCCGCTTACAACCGGGGCAGCCATGCTGGTGCCATCCCAGGCCATGTATTTATTTTCCTTTGGAATAGTAGAATAAATGGCAACGCCGGGAGCAAAAAGATCCACCAGGTTCTTTCCATAATTTGAGAACGAAGCCGGGTGACCGAGCGTATCACTAGCGCCTACCGTGATCCAGTTTGGAGCGAGAGAATCTGTAAAAAGATAGCGCGGGTTTGGATAATTATCAAAGCCATCAATGTCGCGCCGGCTATTACCCGCTGCCTGAACGATCAAAACGTCTTTTTGCAAGGCATACTTCACCGCGTCGTCAATAAAGGTTTTGTCTGGACTCAAACTTTTCCCAAAGCTCATGTTGATCACTTTCGCCCCGTTATCAACCGCGTAGCGAATACCCTTGGCAATATCTTTATCATATTCATCTCCTTCGGCAGAAGTACGCACCATCATGACCTGTACGTTTTCTGCTATCCCCTGCATGCCGATTCCATTTTTACGACTGGCTGCAATGATACCTGCCAGGTGCGAGCCATGCATCAATTCCCCGTTGCTCACATCGTTATTCCCGTAGGTTTTGGTGTCCCATAAAGTTTCATCGTCGCTGGTAATATCACGCCTATTGTCTTCTGGTGGTACTTTATCACCGCTGGCTACCCGAACCTGGCCGACAACATAGGTCGTCAATTCGTCAAGGGCAAGACGGTTGGAGATGTCTGGAGCATCAAACTGGGCGAAAACCTCGAGGAAAAATTTACGAACTTCTTTCTCGTGTGATGTTGCGGGCTTAAAATCTTCTAATTGTTTTTGCGTGTATTCCGCGGAAGGAAAATGTTTGCGCAACAGGCTATCACAGTAAAGCGCATTGCGCAGGTATTGCTGGATATTATCCAGTTCACTTTGTTTCATGCCCTTTCCGACCACTCCGGCCCGGGACTTTACCCACTGTGCATACTCAAATTTCTGCGCCCGGCTCATTGAGGTTGTGTCAACGGTTTTGCCTTCATACATGGCTTTGTATCGCCAATATACCCGGATCCATTCACTGCTGTTGCTGCCCACGTTCACCCCTGCCGCATTGCCTAAAAAATTCCAGCCATGGAGATCATCCACAAATCCATTTTTATCGTCGTCAACCCCGTTACCCGCAATTTCTTTGCTATTTATCCAAAGCGCTGATTGAAGGTCTTCATGACTGGTATCAATGCCATCGTCAAGGATTGCAACAATTACGGGCACCGATTTTAGCTTCTTTTCGTTAATGAGGTCGTAGGTTTCTTTTAGGCTGATGCCATAATAGCTTGTTTTTACTGGATCGCTTAAATGCCACCCACGCAGCTGGGCCTGCCCGTGAGCAAGGGAAGAAAAACAAATAAATAAAAAGAAAGGGTAAATAATTTTCATACTGGCAGCGCTAACCGTAATGAATAAAGTTAGGTAAATTGTTTCCCAATGACGGGGCCGCCAACTTTTAAAGAAAAGTAAAAAAACAGGCAGAAATAAAACGCTAAAATCCGTTCGCTTATAAGCGTGCTACCGTAGGGGTTAGCTGCAGTCTACCAGGGAACAGCCAGCGTAAGCTGACTACCAGCTGGCTGTAAAGCCCTTCATAAACTCGGGGAAATTCTTTGTCTTGTAAGCGCCGTCTCCAAAGAATTTAAGCGGCGATTCCAGCTCCTTCGGTTTCAGGTATCCTGCCAGCGGCGCAGGCTGGGCGGTAAGTGCACTCAGAAAAATAGTGGTGGGATAACTCATCTGTCCATACATGAGATGAACGGCCAGGTCATTGGCGCGGTTCGTGGCATTATAGCCATATTTTTTGCCGTTCCAACTCACCGAATCCTTTGACTCAGCGTTGAATTTCACGGCATAATATTTTTCATTGATATAGGCTGCAACTTTGGAATTGTCGTAGGTCTCTTTGTCCATTACCTTACACCAGCCACACCAGCTGGTGTACATGTCGATCAGGATGGGCCGGGGTTGCTGCTGGTAAGCTGCCTGCATTTCTTCCAGGGTCATCCAATTGATCTTTTCCTTTTTTGGCGGGATAAAAGACATCATTCCGACCAGGATCAAGATACCTCCGAAAAAAAACCTAACCTTTTGCATACAATGTTTGTTTATTAGCTTGCACACTTAAATTAACGACAAAATAATGAATAAAATTGTTGTGGCCATTACGGGGGCGAGCGGCTCAGTTTATGCCAAACTGCTCCTCGACAAATTAGCTGCCATACCCGGTCAATGGGAGGAAGTTGCCGTTATTTTAACAGAAAATGCGAAAGAAGTTTGGAAAACAGAACTCGCAGAAAATTTCCCCGCTTTCGACCAAGTGGACAGCCGATTCAAAGTATTCACCCAGCAAGATTTCCACGCGCCCTTTGCTTCGGGCAGTGGCCAATACAATATCATGATCATCGTGCCCTGCAGCATGGGTACCCTTGGTAGAATTGCTACTGGCATCAGCAATGACCTGATCTCCCGCTCCGCGGATGTGGTGCTGAAAGAGCGCCGGAAATTGATCTGTGTAGTTCGGGATACCCCTTACAACCTGGTTCATATCCGCAATATGGAAACAGTAACATTAGCGGGCGGTATCATCGCCCCTGCAACTCCTTCTTTTTACAGCAGACCTCAAACGATCGAGGAAGTCGCTGCAACTGTAGTC
>JAURWD010000056.1 GCA_030655145.1 Ferruginibacter sp. | reverse complement strand
TTTACTGATATTGTCTTCCAGTAGCTCCAGCGCTAAGGGTTCATCATCAACGGCCAGGCAACGAATCATGCGGCGAGATTTATTTTTAAGGAAACAGTAAAACAGCAATCATTCCTGGTGATCAGCAACTCGTGATGGTGGTGATACAATAACTCCAGGCGGCGCTGCACATTTGCCAACCCAATACCACTGGCTTTATCTTTTATTTCGGAGGATGCCGGGTTGTATTTGTTGCGCACTGTAAAGTACAACTTGTCCTGTTCACCTTTCAATTCGATGTCGATGGCTGCGTCTTCGATGAGGCCCGTTCCGTGTTTAAATGCATTTTCAACAAATGGGATCAATAACATAGGCTCTATGTCGTAAGGCCGGTCGCCCGGGCAAAGGTTGACGTTGATGGCAACTTTTTTGCCAAAGCGCTGGCGTTGCAGATCGATGTAGCTCTGCAGGTATTCTGTTTCTTTTTCGAGTGATACTTTTTCTTCGCCGGTTTCGTACAACATGTACCGCATCAGCGATGAAAGTTTTATCAGTGATGGTTCTAACTGGTCTGATTGTTTGCGGGCAAGCGCCACCATGTTATTCAGCACATTGAACATGAAATGTGGACTAACCTGCGAGCGCAGGAGAGAGAGCTCGGTTTTTAAAAATTCATTTTCTTTTTCTTTGGCAAGATTGTCAGACAGGATCTTGTCGCGGATCGTTTTATAGGCGCTGCTGCAAGCCAGAATGAAAATGAAAATAAAGGTGGAGAAGAACAATTGTTTTCTGAATGTAAAGTGAGCATCGGTAGGACCAAAGTTGAGGCGTAGAAGGAAACCCGAAAACAGTACGACTGCAAAGCAGGCCAGGATTGCTCCGGTGTAAGCAGCGTACTTTTTGCGGTACATTAAAGAGGGAATCAACACGAGCGCATTGAGGTAGAAAAAACCAACAAGAATCACATCATTGATACGAGCTAAAATAAAATTTATGCGATCATGTTCGTCCTGGTCCGGCTTCGGTGGAGCATCTGCATTGTAGCTCGGACGTAGCAAATACGGCAAGGAAAATAACAGTACCCAGGCCGCGCTATGTATGAGCACAGTGAGCCATTTTTTAGCGTACCATGTTTTGTTCATGGCACCAAATTAAGCAACCGGCATTACAAAAAAGGTCATTTGGCAAATGTTGCGACGAACCGGGATATTTCGGCTGTCAACGGGGTGTTGCCAGGAACCGCCAGGCCACAATCGCGATTGATCAGTAGAAAACCATGCGCGGGATTCGATCTCGGAAATGAGCATTTTCGCCCCGGTGTAAACCTTCATTAAAATGCATGAAAAAGTCCCACCAAATGGTGGGACTGAAGAATAAATTATAAAGATTAAGCCACGGCTTTATTTACTAGCGCGGCAGCTTCGCTTAACAGGATCGCACTTTGTACTTTCAATCCGCTATCGTCGATCAACTGTTTAGCCACGTCAGCATTTGTTCCCTGGAGGCGAACGATGATCGGTATTTCAATGTTACCGATTGACTGGTATGCGTCGATCACACCCTGGGCAACGCGGTCGCAACGCACGATACCACCGAAGATGTTGATGAGGATGGCTTTCACTTTTGGATCTTTTAAAATGATGCGGAAACCAGCTTCAACGGTTTGAGCATTCGCTGTACCTCCTACGTCGAGGAAGTTAGCTGGTTCGCCACCACTTAATTTGATCATATCCATCGTTGCCATCGCGAGACCAGCACCGTTTACCATACAACCCACATTACCATCGAGTTTAACAAAGTTGAGGTTGAATTTTCCTGCTTCAACTTCGGTTGGATCTTCTTCGCTCACATCCCGCAACTGCGCAACATCCGGATGACGCATGATGGCGTTGTCATCAACATTCATTTTGCAATCCACGGCAATGATCTTTTCATCGCTGGTTTTAAACAGTGGATTGATCTCAAGCATGGCGCAGTCAAGCCCAACATACGCGTTGTACAAATTGCTTACAAACTTTACGCAGTTCTTAAACGCCTCGCCACTAAGGCCAAGGTTGAATGCTATTTTTCGCGCCTGGAATCCCTGGAGGCTACCGCCGGGATGAACCCATTCTTTAAATATTTTTTCAGGCGTATCATGAGCAACATCTTCGATGTTCATGCCACCTTCTGTACTGTACATTACAACATTTTGTCCTTTGGAACGGTCAAGCAAAATTGAGAGATAAAACTCTTTAACCGGGTTCGGACCTTCATAATAAACATCCTGCGCCACCAGCACTTTGTTCACGAGTTTACCGGCAGGGCCTGTTTGAATGGTAACCAGGGTGCCACCAATAATATTCTGTGCGATCTGCTTTACAGCTTCTGCATTTTTACCTACCGCAACACCACGTTGCTCGGTTCCGCTGATGGTTCCTTTTCCGCGACCACCTGCATGAATCTGGGCCTTAACAACCGCAAACTTGCTACCGTATTGAGAATGTATCTGGCGGTATGCTTCTTCAGCTTCAGTTGCAGTATTGCACGCAATGCCTTCCTGTACCGGAACATTAAATTTTTTAAGCAGTTCTTTAGCCTGGTATTCGTGAAGATTCATAATAAAACAATTTTTGACGAAGATAAGAAAGTAAGTCTCAAAATTATCGGTTGTAATTTTCAGTACATATATTGAAAAGCTTTAAATTTACAAGCAACCGCTGCCTGATCCTTTACTCTGTCGAATAATCTTTTTTAGCTTTCTACCTCTGTCGTTCCGCCTCTCCGAATTCAGAATTGTGTCCAATTACCAATAACAAGCTAAATAATCCAGATGAAGAAAACACTACTCGTTGCCGTTACCTCCCTTTTTAGTTTTTTGTCGTTAACAGCCCAGCTCTCGGAAGGGTTTGATTTTCCTGCCTTTCCGCCGGTTGGCTGGCAAAACCTGCACACTACCGGAAGCGATCCTGTAGTTTGGGAAAGAGCAGGTGAAAGCTCGCTTGGTGGAGAACTGACCTCTGGTTTCTTTTTCGTTAGTCCCCATTCGGGTGATGGAATGGCTGCTTTTGCTTCCTATGACTTTGCGGCAGGCAACGGGGCAAACCTAATTTCCAGCGTCGTAAACCTTTCCTCCGGCGGTTCAAATATTGTCAGTCTCTGGATGTATAGGGACGAAGGATTTGACGAGCGTGACAGCATAAATATCTTTGTGAATACCACCCAGTCCCCTGCAGGTGCTACATTATTGGGTACACTTTTTCGTTACAAAGCCTATGCACCCGCTGAAACGGCCGCCGATGGGTGGTTCCAGTACCAGTTTGTGATTCCCGCAAGTTTTAATACAGCAACCAATTACATAATCTTTAGTGCAGGCAGTGCTTATGGAAATAATATCTTTATTGATGACATATATGCAGGCCCAGTGCCAACCTGTGGTAAACCAAATTCACTTTCATTAACTAATTTCAATCTTGGCGCTCTGACTGCTTCCATTGAATGGACTGCTCCTGCACTGGGATCAGCCCAAGAGTATGAGTACGCGGTTAACACAACAGGTTTGCCTCCCGCTTCAGGTACAGCAGTTGCTGGGCTAACGGCCACTGTACCAGGATTGACCGCAGGTGCAATTAATTATATTTTCGTTCGTACAAATTGTGGTGGGGGAAGTTTTTCCGTATGGTCTTCTCTTGCTCTTTCCGTCCTACCATGTGCAACATTAGTAAGTCCGGCCAATGCCGCAACCAATTTGCCGTACAACCAAACTTTCTCCTGGCAGGCAGTTACGGGTGCAAACTCTTATGCGTTCTTCCTCGGACCCACACCTGGCAACGAAGTGTATGTACGGAACGTTGCAGGTTTATCTACGGTTTGGAATATTCTTGCTCCGCAAACAACTTACTATTGGTATGTTGTTCCAGTCATCGACGGAGTGCTGTCGCCCGAGGTTTGTTCTTCACGATCATTTACAATGGGTGCTGAAGCGCCTGTTGCTGCTTCACCCAACAATATTTGCAGTAGCGCCGTTACCATCACCAACGCAAATATTGCCGGCAATGCCATTAATTCTACTTCAGCAAATGCCACAATTTCACGTGGAGCTGAGGAATGCAATCAGGCTGTGGGGGCACCTGATGACGATGTTTGGTTCCAGTTTTCTACAACCTCTGTTACACCAACCGGAACAATGACGATAACTCCAACCGCAACCGGAATTGTTGACGTTGTTGCCCAGGTTTACGCCGCAACCGACTGCAATAATCTTGGCGCCCCGGTCCTCTGTGCGGACGCCACTGTTCAGCGCAATGCTGAAGTAATTAATTTATCGGCTCTCTCTCCCAACACTCATTATTTTATGAGGGTTTACAGCTGGCTCGCCGATGCAAGTGCAAGAGGGGCATTCTCAATTCAATTGTCCGCTGGAGCAACACTTCCGGTACAGCTGACGAGTTTTTCCGCCCGTCGGGCTAACGGTGTCAACATCCTTACCTGGATAACACAGCAGGAGATCAACTCGAAATATTTCAGCATTGAACGCAGCAATGATGGTGTAAACTTTACTGCCATCGGCCAGGTCGCTGCCGCCGGCAATAGCAATGCCGCCCGTACCTACACGTTCACAGATCAACAACCGGTTAAAGGGAATAACTACTATCGGTTACGCACATTCGATATTGACAATTCTTCCAGGTTGAGTGACACGCGTCGCGTTCGCAATGATGGAGCGGCTGACATAAGCTTGTATCCAAACCCGGCCAACGACAAAATCAGTCTTGATATCAACGCGGAAAAAGCCACCCGCGGAAACCTTTCTATCCTGGATGTAAGTGGAAAGACAGTGTATCAAAGAATGATCAGTATCAATACCGGTAACACCATTTTACCGGTACAGTTAAACAGTCTTTCAGCGGGTTCATACATCATCAAGCTGCAGTTAGAAGGAGAGGTGATTACCCGCCGCTTCAACAAACAATAAGCCACCTGTTTTTATTCAATGGGAGCCAGGCGGCTCCCATTTTTTTTACCATTATTTTATCTCATCCTTGGGGATAGTTTACTTTCTTTGTGCCTCCACCGTAGTCTTGATGAGCTATTCGGCTGAATAACCAGGCATTTAAAGGTGACGAATCAGTAATCTTTTCTCAATATGATCGCCAAAATTAATGAAGCTGTAACCTACATACAGCAGAAGCAACCGGTGAAACCAGCCGTTGGTATTGTGCTTGGCAGCGGGCTTGGGAGTTTCACAGGAGAAATGGAAGTGACCCAGGAAATACCTTACAGCGCCATCCCGCATTTCCCCGTTAGTACCGTCGAAGGCCACTCAGGAAAATTGATTTTTGGAAAGCTTGGCGGAAAGGAAGTTGTTGCTATGGCAGGTCGCTTCCATTATTATGAAGGCTACTCACCCGAAGAAGTTGTATTCCCCATCCGCGTGATGAAATATCTTGGCATCACTCATCTCCTGATCAGTAATGCCGCCGGCGGAATGAATGCATCCTTTAAAGTCGGTGACCTCATGATCATCACCGATCACATCAGCTTGCTTGCTGTAAATCCACTCCTTGGGAAAAACATCGACGAACTTGGTCCACGTTTCCCGGATATGAGTGAGCCGTACAACAAAGAGCTGGTAAAAACGGCCAAAAAAATTGCCGCTGCAGCAGGTATTGAAGTGAAGCAAGGTATTTACTGCGGCGTAACAGGCCCCACCTTTGAGACCAGGGCCGAGTACAAATTGTTGCGCACCATTGGCGGTGATGCAGTAGGCATGAGCACGGTGCAAGAAGTAATTGCCGCCATTCATGTGGGCCTGACCGTATTTGCAATGAGCGTAATAACGGACATCGGTATACGCGAAGAAGAAAATAAGATCACTCATGCCGAAGTATTGGAAGCGGCAACCGCAGCTGAACCCAAGCTTACCCTCATCTTTAAAACACTTATCGCTCAATTATCGTGATGTATAAATTAGTAGCTACGTTTTTGATGCTGATAATTTTGCAGTATGGCGTTGCGCAAAGAAGAACGCTCCCAGATTCGCGAGGCACAAATCCGCCGGGGCAAACGCCGGGAAATAAAAGTGGTAATGATAGTCTGGGTTTGGGTTTCGAGCGCCGCGATGATGCGAAAGATTCTATCACCATCAGCTACCGGTTTCTCGACTCTATCCGTAACGTGCAGATCGACACGAGTATCAAGGATTTTTATAATTATTTCTCGCTTCCTGTTTACCAACAATATCTCGGCATTAACGGTGCCGCTTCCTATCCTCTCATTTTTTCTCCTGACATGAAGCCTGGATGGGATGCAGGCTTCCACGCTTTTGATGCTTACCGCTTTCGCCTCGAGGATACCCGTTTTTTCAAGACGACTAAACCGTATACCCATCTTGGTTATCAGCTTGCTTCTGGCAAGGAGCAAATGATCAAAATTCTGCACACGCAGAATCCCCGCCCAAATATGAATTTCGGATTTGAGTACCGGTTAATCTCCGCACCAGGATTTTTTATTACGCAAAACACGACGCACAATAACTACCGGCTTTTCAGTAATTACCAGGGTAAGCGTAAGCGTTATGCGCTGTATTTCACCATCCTGGGCAACACCGTAAAAAATTCTGAGAATGGCGGCATCCGGAACGATAGTCTTTTAACCGACCCGATATTTGCGCAGCGGTATAAAATTCCGGTAAACCTGGGTGGCGCAAATGTAACGCAGCCAAATCCTTTTAATTCATCGGTGAGTACCGGGAACCTGTATAAAGAATTTACTTTTTTCCTGCGGCAGTCGTATGATATCGGAAAGAAAGATTCGGTCGCCATCAATGACAGCACTACTGAGTATCTTTTTTATCCCAAGCTGCGCTTTCAACATACACTTACTTACAATAGTTACAATTACCAGTTCAGGGATTTTGCGGCAGACTCCGCCATTTACCAGGAGTGGTATGATACTATTTTGCGCCGCCCAACAGACACGCTTGTAGTGACCGATAGCTGGAAGGTGATCACGAACGACTTTTCCCTGGTACAATTTCCCGACACGAAAAATGCTGCCCAGTTTGTCTCAGCCGGTGCCCGGCTGGAAAATCTTACCGGGACTTTTGCGGGGGGAAGTCAGAACCTGTTCAACATCGTTCTGCATGGCGAATACCGCAATAAAACGCGAAACCGGCTCTGGGACATACAGTTGAAGGGAGATTTCTATCTTGCCGGGTACAACAATGCAGACTACAGTGCTTATGCCACGTTAAGCAGGTTCCTGAATCCAAAATGGGGTAACATTCGAATCAGCTTCAACAATGTCAACAAGAGTCCCGCTTATATTTATGATGTTAACTCTTCTTTCAATTTCAGCAAACAGGGTGACTACAAAAAAGAAAACATCACCAGTATTCGAGCCTCCGCTGAAAATCCATTTATCAATCTTTCGTTTGCAAACTACCTCGTCACCAATCACCTTTATTATAACAGCTATTATAAAACGGCTCAATACGGCAAACTGATCAATATCCTGCAGGCAGCCGCCAGCAGGAAAACAAAGCTGAACCAACGCTGGAACTGGTATGCGGATATTACCGTGCAACAAACAGATAGATCTGCTCCTATCAAATTGCCGCTAATTTTTACCCGGAACCGGTTTGCTTATGAAGGCCAGTTTTTTAAAAACTTAAACCTGACCACCGGCATCGAATTTCGCTATTACACGCCTTACAAGGCATACAATTATTCACCCCTGGTGGGCAAATTCACCGTCCAGGATACCACGAGCTTTAGTAACCGGCCGGATATCTCCGCGTTACTCCATTTCAAGATAAAAACATTCTCGGCCTATCTCCGTGCGGAGAACCTCAACTCCGTTGACTTTTCCAATGGATTTGGTTTTACGCGGAACAATTTTGCAGCTCCCCATTATATTTACCCTGGCTTTGTTTTCCGGTTCGGAATTCTGTGGCAGTTCGTTAATTAAGTCTTTTTCAATCCCTCCCAGGTTTTGTTAAATCATGATAGCGGGTGGGGTGCGTTCGTTAAATTGAGCGAAAGGTTTTACATTTGTAGCGCATGAAAAAGTTCACCATAGCACTTCTTGCCATTTTGTACCTCGGCGTTTCTTCGGGAATCGCCCTGCAAGTACACTATTGTATGGGAGAAAAGGCAGGCGTTGAGCTTTATGGTGAAGCTGATCAGAAATGCGGCAAGTGTGGGATGGAAGAGAAAGGCGGGTGCTGCAATGATGACCATAAATTTTACAAACTGAGTGATTCTCACAAAACCGTCAACAGTGACTTTTCCTTGGCGGCTCCGGAGATGCTTTTGGTACCTGCAGGTATTCCACTTGCGCCAGTTGCTATACATGCTGCTGATGTTACCAACCTACTTCGCAATAACTCTCCGCCTGTATACTCCGGGCCTTCTGCCCAGGTTTTGAATTGCGTTTTCCGAATTTGATTTTTTTACTCGATTGATCGCCGCTGGCAGTGCCATGCGGCAATCTGTGCATTGTATGTATTGCTATTTATCAAGTAAAAAATAATTAAAATGAAAACGTTTTATATCGCCGCGGCTATATTTTGTAGCGCAATCTTTACATCTCCTGTTAGTGCCCAGTCAACTGTTACAAAAGAGTCCATCAAAGTTTGGGGTAACTGTGGCATGTGTAAAAAAACAATTGAAAAATCTGCCAAAGCCGCTGGCGCATCCACGGCTGACTGGAATCCGGAAACACAGGTGTTAGCTGTTGCCTACAAACCTTCCAAAACATCTTCTTCCCAAATTCAAAAAGCCATTGCCGGCGCCGGTTACGATACCGAAGGTGTAACCGCCAATGACGCGGCATACGACAACTTACACGGCTGTTGTAAATACGATCGTAAAGCTACCGCAGCGGAAACCTCCGATGTGAAAGCCTGTTGCGACAATTCAACTTGTGGCAAAGAGGGAAGTACCTGCAAAGACATGGCTGGCTGTAAGGATAAGTCCTGCTGCAAAATGTAAACCTTAAAATTATTTATTATGAAGCATCTAATGATATTGATGGTAACCTTCCAGTCGTTTCTTGGAGCAGGAGCACAGGTCTCTAAAGTTTCGTTGCAAGCAAGTGGATTAACCTGCAGTATGTGCAGCAATGCCATTAACAAGTCGCTTAAAACGATCAGTACGGTAGAATCGATTGAGCCAAATATAAAAACGTCCACCTTCGTCATTTCTTTTAAACCGGGCAGCGCAGTTGATTTTGACCAGTTAAAAAAGAAGGTGGAGGACGCGGGTTTTTTTGTGTCGCGGCTGGACGCTACTATGCAGTTTGATAATGTAGCTCTTGCAGATGACGCCCACGTTAAGGTGGGTGGTAATAACTTTCACATCTTGAATGCCGACCAGCAAACCTTGACGGGAAGCAAGACAGTGCGCATTATTGACAAAGGCTTTGTGTCCGCAAAAGAATACAAGAAAAACTCCGGCTTAACTAAAATGGATTGCTATAAAACCGGTGTTGCCGCAACCTGCTGTGTCAAGGAAGGTCTTCCCTCAGGCACAAGAATCTTTCATGTGACCATTTAATATACTCAACTTTCAAAGCGCCTGCCCAGCTATTGCCGGGGAGGCGTCTTTGAACTTTTCAATTTCATCGATGAAAAAATTACTACTTGTGCTGGCCGTTATTGCCGGCAAAGTTGTCCATGGCCAGGAATTGTTTGTATTCACCGAACCTGCTAGTAATATGGCAGCGAGAAGCGTTGGACTGCGCCTGAATAATTACCTCATGCACGATATTCACACCCGGAAAAATAATTATCATTTATTACCAGAGGTCATGTGGGGTATTTCCAAAAAGATAATGGTACATGGCGAAGCCTTTTTAAGCAACCGCGAAAATAGTTTCGTCGCTGAAGGCGGCAGCGTTTACCTAAAATACCGGTTCCTGAGTATAGATGAAGTGCATAACCATTTTCGAATGGCTGCGTTTGGCCGTGCCAGTTATAACACCGGCGGTATCCATCAAATGGCCATTGATTTTTTTGGACATAATTCCGGGTACGAGGGTGGGGTAGTGGCCACTCAACTGATCAATAAAGTTGCCATTTCAGGAAGCGTTTCTACTTTACATGTGACGGACAATGGGGAAGAGAAATTTCTTTATGGCGACAAGAATCGAACCGCCGTCAATTACACTTTGTCAGTTGGTAAACTTTTACTACCGAAGGAATACACGAGCTATAGTCAAACAAATGTAAATCTGATGGTTGAATTGTTAGGACAATCCAACACCGGTACCGGGGCCCGTTATTTAGACATCGCACCCGCCATTCAATTTATTGTTGCCAGCCGGATGCGTATTGACCTCGGTTATAGATACCCGCTGGTCGACGAGTTGCACCGCATCGCTCCAAAAGGGTATGTGTTCAAACTAGAATACAACCTCTTCAATCTTTATTGATATGAAAAAAATATTCCTGTTTATATTGTCGTTATTTCAAAAGAAAAATTGTTGTAGATGAAAAATTTCTGGCTTCTTTTTACTTGCCTGGCGCTGTCCATCATTTCAAAAGCTCAATTGCAACCCGGCATGCAATCTCCTGAAATTTCTTTGCCGAATACAAAGGATAGCCTGGTTTCCTTATCATCTTACCAGGGCAAAATTGTGTTGCTTGATTTTTGGGCGAGTTGGTGTGGGCCCTGCAGGGCGGCCAATCCCGGCGTAGTAAAATTGTATAACAAATACAAAGCGCAGGGCTTCGAAGTGTTCGGCGTAGCGCTCGATGCAAAAAAATCCGAGTGGATGCGTGCCATCAAGCACGATAAAATAAATTACACCCAGGTGATTGATAAAGGTGGCTGGAATTCAAAAGTGGCGGAACTATTTGGAGTTAACCAAATACCGACCTCATTTTTGTTGGATAAAACAGGCAAGATTATCGCGGTCGACCTTGCAGGTGCAGAGCTCGAGAAAAAATTAAAGGAGATCCTCTAAACATTTATTGGTTCACCATCCGGTAGCGATAATTTATAGCTGAGAGACCTTGTTGGTGAATCAACTAAAAACCCGGAAGCAAAATTTCAAAAGAGCGTCCTATTCTTTCCCGGCCTTTATTCCGAAACTTCTACCATATAGCTAAGCACCGGCTTATTATTGACCAGGATCGTCACCGGGTACAGGTCTTCCACATCAAACTTATTGGTGAAACTGATCGTTTTTCCAATGAACGTATGATCCATGGTTTTCACCTTTTTCTTTTTATCTGTTCCAATTTCAAGTGCCACGATGTCAACGTTTGTTTCCGGCTGAACGTTTAATATGAAAGTCGTCGCTTTGTTAAGCGGTACTTTGAGGAACCCTGTTGAAGGTGTGTATTTACCTAATTTCATATTGTAAGCGGCTTCTTTCACGACTGGCTGCGAAAAGAACGCGTCAATGTTTTTCGGACCGGGGCCTAACTGCCATGCAGAATTGTCCGGGAAATGCTGGTAATTAAAAACAATGCGGTCGGCAAAAAAATACGCATCATTAAATGCCGGGGTAAACTTTTTCATATTCTCATCCGTGTAACCGCTACCCCAGGTTGGGTCCACATAAAACCAGGTATCAGGACTCTGCCCTAATTGCACAACTGCCCATGTATGGTTAAATTCATCTGGTTTATCATTGATATCCTCGGGCTTGTACTTCGTATACCCCTCCACGGTAAGGCAACGGATCTTCTGCACACTACACATGTCCTGGAACAGGCCGGCATATCCTGCCGGAGATGCCTTTCTTGTTTTGAGAATAATGTCTGAACCTGATTTACTATTATCATTGTTCCGCCCAGCCTTCAGGTCATATGTAATATTTAAAGCGATCCAGGTGAAAATGGCCCGAACTTTATCTTTTGTTTCAGGAAATTTTTTTGTGAGTACCTGGCTGATCGTACCCATGTTCAAGGTATCCAATCTACCCAATGACTTCACGTAATCATCAATTTCTTTGTATTGTCCGGAAGATTGCGCACTAGCGGAAAAGGTGGCGAGAAGAACTAGTGAAAGGCAGACGAATCGAAGTGTTTTCATAGAATTAAAATTAGCCAATCGGGCGTTAACGGAATCCAAAAGTTTGCTGATTCGCGGTGATAAAACTTTCAATTATTAAAACCGGGAAATAATTTATTTTGCTACCCATCATGATCATGTACACCACAACCATTTTAAAGTTCGAACAACAGGGTGAAAAATCCGGTTGGACCTACATCACTATTCCAGCCGAACTGGCTGAAAAATTAAAGCCGGGCTTCAAAAAGTCCTTCCGCGTAAAAGGTAAATTGGATGATCATCCAATAGAGCAGACGTCCTTGTTGCCAATGGGAGATGGGAATTTTATTATGCCCCTTAATGGCGCTATGCGGAAAGCCATTGGCAAACGAAAAGGTGCACAACTGCAGGTGCAACTGGTTGAAGATATGGTGCCGTACCAGTTGAATGCTGAGTTCCTGGAATGCCTGGCTGATGAACCCCGGGCCCTGGATCAATTTAATAGCATGCCCATGTCGCACCGAAATTATTATAGTAAATGGATCGACACTGCAAAAACGGAACCCACGCGAACGAAGCGAATTGCACTTGCCGTAACCAGTCTTGCGCACAAAATAGATTTCGGAGAAATGCTTCGTTCGCAGAAAAAAAATGGTTGAGCGCTTCCCTTTCATCTTTCCACATTGGCCATTTATAAAATCCTTCCGAATCAAATCTAAGAAGGATGTATTTTAGCTCCCATCAAACAAATTTAAAATATGAAAAAAGTTACGATGGTGCTTGCGGCGGTAATGCTTCTGCACGGAATAAGTGTCGCTCAATTAACCACGGTTGCAAATGGTGGTAACAAAAAAGCCTGGGTTGGTGAGCGGATAGGCCTCACCGATATTACTATTCAATATAATCGGCCAGCGGTAAAAGGTCGCGAGGGTAAGATCTGGGGTACCCTGGTTCCGTATGGGTTCACCGACCTTGGTTTTGGCACCAGTAAAGCTGCTCCCTGGCGTGCCGGCGCAAATGAAAACTCTACCATCGAATTTTCAACCGACGTGACCGTAGAAGGTCAGAAGTTGCCTGCCGGAAAATATGCGTTCTTTATTGCCACCGGCCCGGATGAATCCACGCTGGTATTTTCAAAAAACAACGGTGCCTGGGGAAGCTATTTCTATGAAGAGGCCGCAGATGCATTACGGGTAAAAGTAAAACAACAACCGCTTGATAAATCTGTAGAATTTTTGCAGTTCGTATTCTTGAATCAAACGGAGAACACGGCTACCATTGCGCTGCAATGGGAAAAATTGATGTTTCCTTTCAAGGTGACAACCGATGTTGATGCAGCGCAACTTGCCAGTTTTAGGCAGGAACTTGCGAGCGCGAAAGGTTTTGAGTGGCAGGCATGGGCCCAGGCAGCTAATTGGGCGGCAGAAAAGAATGTTCACCTCGAAGAAGGGCTAAAGTGGGCAAAATATGCGGTGAGCGGGCCGTTCATAGGCGAAAAGAATTTCCAGACACTTTCTACGAAGGCGCGCATTCTTGAAAACATGGGGAAATTTTCAGAAGCGGCAGCCCTGATGAAGGAAGCGGCAACTATGGGAACCATGGCCGAAGTTCATGGCTATGCACGTCAACTGCTTACCGATAAGAAAACGGTTGAAGCAGCAGAGGCTTTCAAAGCTAATTATAAAAAATACCCCAATGTTTTTACAACCAACATGGGTATGGTGCGGGCTTTGAGTTCTGAAGGCAAATATAAAGAGGCATTAAAATACGCGAATGCTGCACTTCCGCAGGCTCCGGATGCTAACAATAAAAACAACGTAACATCCATCATCGAAAAATTAAAAGCCGGGAAAGATGTAAACTAGTTTTTGATAAGGGAACTGACCGGGAGTTGAAGTGCTAACAAGCATTTTGATTCCCGTTTTTTTTTATAGGAGCACCCGGAGCAACAATGCGAAGCCGTGATCTTTTTTCGGGTTGTCGGTTACCGTTACAACATGAAGTCCCGCCGGTGTCCATACTTTGAAAATATCGCCTTTCTTATGACTTACGATGGCTTTTTCAAGTTGAGGTAACATGATGCCGCGGATGAACCAGCCAAGGTCTCCACCTTTCATCATCGAAGTGTTATCAGCGCTATACGTGCGGGCCATGGATTGGAAACTGCTGCTGTCAGACTTGATCCGTGACATGATCTTATCGGCCAGCGAATCCGCAAACTGTACTTTAAACACGGTCGTGTCGATCAGGATATGGCTTACGCGATAAAATGTGTTTGGTATTTTAGCTAAAATCTTCACCAGGTAATTCGCGTTTTTAAAGGGGCCATAAGTTTTTCCAACCTTGCCTTTGTAGGCAAGACTATCAGCCAAACCCATAAAATTGTTTGTACTTACGATAGTGACCGTATCGATCCTGTATTTCTTTTTGAGTTTATACTTTACATAGCCGATCGGGTCCTGAGTAGTATCGAGAACTTTTTTTATCTGGCTGATTGTTTGCGCCTGCGCCGCGAATGAAACTAAGAACAGGAAGAGGAGAACGAAGATCTGCTTCAATTTTTGGTTGGTTTATTCGGGCTAACGGTGGGCAGTACCTGCACATTATCGCCGCTGGAAGAGTATTGTGTAAAGTTTATAATTTCAATTTCCTTATTACTGATTTTACCAGCCCGGTCAATTCTTCCAGGTAGCCTGTCTGCTGCTGGATAAATTCATTGTCCTCGATCCGGCCAACAACACTGTTCATTTCTTCTTTATCGTCGTATACCATTTTTCGGAACGGGTTTACGTAATCTTTTGCACGGGACTGGTAGATCTCCTTTGTCATCCACTGGCGGGTTACCAGTAACTCCTGCAAAAGTGTTTTAAACAAATCTCCGGTAAACTGGCGGGGTGTGATGTTTAAAATTTCGAGAAGAGAGGTATAAGCGTGGTTTAATTTATCTACCGGGTAGTGGTTGCTTTGTAACCGGTAAAACGCATGTATCTCATCCCAGCTTTTTACTTTGCCGGAAACGATATTGCGCTGTAGTTTTTCTATCTCGGCTTTGGGGATCAGTTGTCCGCCGATGTTTAGCCACTCACTGCGTGACACTTTCGCCGAGATTGTTTTCTTCAGTTCTTCAAAGTCAGCAAACTTGTTTTTGAGGATGTGTTGAAGAAGTTCCATCGAACCATGATATTTTACCAGCTCGGTAAACATATCAATAGCCTGTGGCACTTTAATCAATTCTGTTCTGCGGCCCGTGTTTT
>JAURWD010000039.1 GCA_030655145.1 Ferruginibacter sp. | reverse complement strand
GCTCAGGATTTTTCGAGATGGGTAACTCAGCTGCTGCAACGATTTTCCAGCGCGGCTGTACTGCTAAGTATGAAAAAAGGTAGGGTTTCACTAAGGTATAAAAGAATTACTAAGTCCCTTCGGTTTCCCAGTTTACAAAGTGAAGACAAAAACCTGTTTAACAGAATAAGTCAAACGCGGTTTATTCGCTAAACTTTTTAACCGTTGATTACAAAAAAATAAAAGATTGCCATAAAAGAGTTTTGCAGCACAACAACTGGCACTGCAAACCCATCCACACTCAGTCATAATAAAACCCGGCGTTGAAATGTTTTTTGAATTCGGTCTTAAAAGTTCTTTCCTGCTCGTCTTCTTTTTCCACGGGGTTGTTTTCTCGATCTTACTCTTTCTCAAAGGAAGGCAATACGATGACAAACCAGGTTCATGGTTGAGCCTGTTCACCCTGCTCTGTGCTTTGTACATCGCTCCCTTCATGTTGGGCTATGCAGGCTGGTATTCAAAAATGCCGTACCGGGAGATCCTTTTTTACATTCCTTTTCAACAGCTTTTTTTATTGCCGCCGGTTTTATACTTCTATTGCAGATCGCTGTTTGACAGATCATTTGTGTTTACCCGCAGCGACCTCGTACATTTTATACCGGCAATGCTTTACGGAGTTTATTCCTTGCTCGTCTTTGTTGTCGACAAGGTTTTTCTCGGGGACATTTATTTTTATAAGGATGGACGGGATAAAGATTTTTCGTTTTGGTACCAGCTTGCAGGTTTTATATCGCTTGGCTTTTATCTAATTAAAAGTCTAAGGCTGTACACCCGGTACAAACGGCTGGTCTATAACACAGTTAGTTTTGCGGACTCTTTAACCTTCGCCTGGGCGCAACGTTTTATCATTGCCTGCCTTTTTTTGTTGGCTATCAGGGGAACTTTTTTTGTACTTAATCCAGAGTGGGCGCAGTTTGGACGTAAGTTCTGGTACTACCTGTTGTTTTCCGGGTTGTTCTATTATATCTCCCTAAGTGGGTACATCAATTCCATTCGGTCGGTCACAACATTCGACGATTCCGCTGAACTTCCCAAGACGAGCGAGGAGGAAAACTTGTTACCTGAACTTACCTTGACGGAGGAAGAAAATCAAACCCAACCTGGAGAAAAAATTGACATCCCGGATCTCGATCTATGGAAGATAAAAATTGAACAGTTGATGCTTGACGATAAGATCTATGAGGATCCGGAATTATCCATTGCCCACCTGGCCGGGCAGTTAGACACCCACACAAAGAAAATTTCCCAGGTGATCAACCAGGGCTTCGAAATGAACTTCAATGATTTTGTGAATTACCACCGGGTAAAGGCGATCATCAAAAAGATGGACGCTGGTGAACATTCTATCCAGACCCTACTAAGCCTTGCCTTCGAATGTGGCTTTAATTCTAAGTCAACCTTTAACCGGGCCTTCAAGCGCCACACATCCGTAACGCCAATCGCGTACATTCAAAAATATTCTAACAACTAAGTGTCAAATCAGGATTTGAAGCGTTTTAACCGGCTTTGAGCCGGAGTTTAGTAAAAAATTTAAAATGAGCAATTGGTTTGCGATCATTTTTTTCTTTCTTATTCCAACCCAACATATTTGGGCACAATGGCCGGCGCCCTACACTGCGCAACAGGTTCAGTTGCTTGATTCCATCGTTACCCAGGACGTTCCGCCAAATGCACCCGGTGTTGCTTCCGCAATTATTCTGCAGGGTAATGTGGTGTACGAAAAAGTCGCGGGCTTTGCTGACTTCGCGGACAGTTCTCTCATTACAAAGCACACGCGATTTAACCTGGCATCAAACGGTAAGCAGTTTACGGCCCTGGCAATTCTCACGTTGATCGATGACAAAAAACTTAGCCTGAAGGACGATGTGCGCAAATACCTTCCGAGTTTTTTCCCGAAGATAAAATCGACCATCTCGATTGAAAACCTGCTCACGCATTCCAGCGGCATTCGCGATGTATATGATCTCTGGTCTTTGCAGGGTATCACCTGGTGGAAAAATTCATTTAATAACCAGGATGTACTTCAACTGGTTCAGCGACAGGAGCACTTGAATTTTACTCCTGGTTCGGATTATTTGTACAGCAACACCAATTATATATTGCTGGCTCTGATCATAGAAAAAATAACCGGCAGATCGTTCGCTGAATTCACGAGCGATGTCTTCCGCAAGCTGAACATGCCGAACACCGCTTTCGAGCAGGATCATACAACCATCCGTGGACCGATTGCCCGGGCTTATTTTAACTTCAACACCTGGACGACCTACAAATGGATATGGAATGTGTGTGGCGACGGTAATTTATTCTCCACCCTCGCTGATCAAATTCAATGGGAACGACTGGTACAGGACAAGGGTGTGAGTACTATCAAAAAAGAACTCATTCACAAAAGCCAGCGGCTGCTGGAAAACACAGCAAATAGGCAGTACGGCTATGGCCTTGAATTCGGAAACTACAAAGGCCTTGAGTACAGGTTTCATGAAGGTGCAACGGGAGCCTGGAAAGCAACAGTGCTGCGATTTCCTACCCAACAAATCTCAATCATCACCCTGACAAATACCGGCAAGTCTATTCCAGCCATGCAGAGCCGACAAGTGGCTGATGTTGTATTAAATCTCGAAGCCAAAAGAACGCCCCTGATCACGAAACCGGCAAGGATAGGAAAGCCCGTAATTGACGATCAACTGCTCGGAATCTACCTGGCCGAAAATGATTTTAGTTTCCAATTTGAAAAACGAGGCGACAAATTTTTCCTCAAAAGACTCGGACGAAACGATGTTGAATTAGAAAGGGAAGGAGAGAATATTTTTCATCAAAAATCTGACCCCGCTTTTAAACAGGAATTCAACACGAATTCGAAAGGGGAGATGGAGGTTACAGCCTACTATACCACGCACGATCCCTATACCTTAACGCGGGCAAACAATGATTGGACCGGCATGAATTACGAGGCATTGAATGGAAAATATTTAAACGTCGAAACGAATGTGTTGCTTGACATCAAACATGTCAACGATAAACATTACGAGGTGATCATCGGCAGCAAAGATTCCAGCAATGGACTCTTGATTGCGCCAAATAAAATGCTGGTAAATCAATATTCCATCAGCTTCGAAAAAAATAGATCCGGTGTCGCCACGCTATTATTAAATGGCAACAGGATAAAGCAAATACAATTTAACCGGGTGAAAAAGTAGTGGGCAACACCAAATACTTCTTTTCGAAATCCCAGGACCATAATCATCAAAACATGAGGAAAATATTCAGCTTAATTTTTAGCGTCCTCTCGCTGCAAGCAAATGCACAAACTGAGGTCGTACAAGCACGCATCCGGGCGGTTGAAAACAACCTCATTCCCTATGTACCAACTGCCGGCTTTAGCGGTTGGAACATACTTGACCGGATGAAATTTTACAAAGTGCCGGGACTGAGTATTGCAGTGATCAACAATTATAAAATTGATTGGGTAAAATCCTACGGCCTGGCCGACACGCTTAAAAAAACGCCGGTTACTACATCAACAATGTTTTCCGCTGGATCTATCAGTAAATTTCTAATGGCTGCTACCGCTTTGAAACTGGTCCAGGATCGAAAGATTGACCTGGACAGCCCGGTCAATAATTATTTAACCTCTTGGAAGATCGAAGAAAACGATTTCACCAGGAAAACACCCGTCACGTTGCGCATGCTGTTGAGCCATTCAGCAGGTACCACGCAAGCGTCCTACTTTGGGTTTACACCACAAAAAACTTTGTTGCCAACGATCGTTGAAATACTCAATGGCGAAAAAATTGCCGAGACCAGAAAAGTGATCGTCAACAGCGAACCGGGGAAAGAGTTTCGTTATTCGGGCGGTGGAAGTTTGATCGCTCAACTGGTGTTGATGGACGTAAGCCAAAAATCGTTCAGCGACCTGGCACAAGTAACCTTATTTGATAAATTGGGTATGAGAAATACCAGCTTTGAGCAGCCGCTTCCGGCAAAATTTGGCAAGCAGGCTGCCTGGGCATACTCTGAAGCAAGTTGGTTCAAAGGAATGCCGTACGTGTACCCGCAACAGGCCGCTGCCGGGCTTTACTCGACACCTTCAGACCTGGCAAAGTTTTTCATCGACATACAAAAATCATATATCGGCCAAGGCACAGTTTTAAACCAGGCACTCACAAAAAAAATGTTAAGCCCGCAGGTCGATGTTTCAAACGGTAGTTACAAAGAACAAATGGGCATAGGTCCGTTTATCATTCAGCGAAGTGATAACAAAGATGGTGCGGGTGTTTATTTTGAATTTACCGGTGTCAACGCGGGTTTCCTTGCCTATGGAATTGCAAGCGTGGAAGGAGGGAATGGGGTAGTGGTCATGTTAAATTCGGGAGATGAGCAAAATGGAATTGGCAAAGAAATCAGGCGGGCGGTCGCGAAGGTGTACAACTGGAAAAATTTCCTGCCGGATGAAATCAAGCCAATCGCACTACCTGCGCCAGCGTTGGATGAGTTGACTGGCAGGTATAGAATCGGGCCGAACGAAGTGCTCTACCTACGCAGGGAAAAAAATTACCTGGTAGAAAACATCAATGAAGGAAATGATATCTATTGCTTTCCTCTTACAGCAGACACCATCGTCTTTACCGACTTCAACATTAAAGCCGGCTTCAACAGAGATGCTACTGGTAGGGTGATTTCCCTCCAAAATATTTACCAGGATAAGCCAATGCCGAAAATGCAGGCAGACGAATACGCACCTGATGAATACCTGCGAATGAAAAAGTACCCGGAGGCAAAACAGGCATTCCGGGAAATGAAAATGAATGAATATCAAATAACCTACCTGGCTTACGACCTGATGAATAAACGGCCAGCCGACATGAAGGCGGTAAACATGCTCCTGGATCTTGCAGAGGAACAGCATTCAAACTCGGCTATCGTCTTCAGTCGTAGGGGCGATTATTTTGTGAAAATTGGTGATAAGGTTGCCGCGATCAAAAGCTATCAAAAAGCAATTGAGCTGGACCCAACGGATCAACAAACAAGAGAGGTGTTAGCAGAACTAATAAAGTGACCTGTTACCTGCAGTTGGTAGTGTAAGACCATCCGGGTTTATACTCCAAAAGAAACGTTTCGAGTCTTATTGATTTCTTGCTCCAAAAAATAATTTTCCCATCTCAAAAAATATATTTGCATATACAAATAAGCTTTGTATATTTGCTCCAGTATGAAAATAACGGACAGCAGATATGCACAATGCCTCTACTTTACTTCTTCCGCCTTAGCGCGGAAAGTAGAAAAGTTAGCCATACAAACCTGGAAGGCGGTTGACCTGCCTCCGAGTCATGCCTATTTGCTTATGGCAGTGCTCGATGAGCCCGGTATGCAGCCATCTGCATTGGCCACGGAATTACACCTGCAACCTAGCACCATCACCCGTTTAATGGAGAAACTGGAAGAGAAGAAACTGGTTATCCGAACGGTTGAAGGGAAGTTAACCAATGTGTATCCAACGCCAAAAGCAAAGGAACTGCGACCCAAAATGCACGAATGTGTACAGGAATTCTCCACGCGGTATGCCGGTTTACTCGGCGAAAAAGAAAGCGCCCGCCTGGTGCATGACATCAGCAAAATGGTAGACAAACTGGACAACTAATTTTTTTACATTAACGATTGTATATACAAACATTACTTAAAAACACACGATTATGAAATACGTTATCACCGGCGCAGCCGGCAACATCTCAAAGCCACTAGCTGAACAATTGTTAGCAGCTGGCAACGAAGTGACCGTTATCGGTCGCAATGCGGAAAACCTGCAATCACTGGTAGATCAAGGGGCAAAAGCAGCCATCGGCGAACTGGAAGATGAAGCATTTTTAACCGCGACCTTCGCCGGCGCTGATGCGGTTTATACAATGATTCCGCCACAATATGCGGCACTTGATCTAAGTGCCTATGGGGCCCTGGCAGTTAAATATGCCACCGCGATCAAAGCCAATAACATTAAGTATGTCGTTAACCTGAGTAGCGTAGGAGCGCACATGCCAGAAGGTTGCGGCCCGGTAAGCGGCTTATATCGCGCCGAACAGGAACTAAATAAACTTACAGAGGTCAAGGTATTGCATTTGCGCCCTGGATACTTCTATTTCAATCTCTACGGAAACCTGTCTATGATAAAAAGCATGAACATACTTGGTAACAATTCCGGCGACGGCGCTGCGAAGATCCTTCTATCGCATCCCGTGGATATTGCAGCAGCTGCAGCAGAAGAATTGTTAAAGCTTTCTTTCAAAGACCATTCGGTCCGGTACATCGTTAGTGATGAAACAACCCAGGGTGAGGTGGCAAAAGTTATTGGTAACGCAGTGGGTAAACCAGATCTGCCCTGGGTTCCGTTTAGCGATGAGCAAAGCTCTGAGGGTATGCTGGGCGCAGGTCTGCCAGCGGCCATGGTCGAAAAATATGTTGAAATGGGTGTCGCTATGCGCAGGGGAAAAATGTGGGAACACTTTCTGCAAACCCAGCCACACGAGTTTGGTAAAACAAAGCTGGCGGATTTTGCGAAGGAGTTTGCCACGGTTTACCAGGCTAGCTAACCAGCCCAACAGGAATTGGGTACGCCCTTAAAACCATAAACTTTCAAACTATGTTTTCTTGAAGCCTCAACACGAAACTGTTGAGGCTTTTTACTGCTTTGCACTATCTCTCAAGGACCGAGGTTTCACATTATCACACAAAAATTGCTGGTCATTCAAGGAAATTTTCTTGTACACATCTTAAATACTGTCTCGCTGCTTTTACTACCGAATTAGTTTCCGGGTAATTTGGCCCGGCAATATATCGTCTCCAAATATTTGTCCCGGCTGACCAATTACGCAATCACAGGTTGCCGCTTTGTTTAAAACATTACATTTATTTTAAAATAATTGCTATGAAGTTGAACAAACAATTGCTTGTCGTTGTGGCACTGGTAATCACGGTGGGCTTGCTTTCGATGTCATATACAAACAAAGGCATCAGGCACGAAAAGGCAGTTGCTTCCGTAGCGCTCTGGTACAAAAATGAAGTAATGCGGTTTGATTCCATGCTGGCAGCTTATCCTAAATATTACCTGGACAGCAGCTATGAAACGCGTGTCGAAAAATTTGAAGCGCTTACCCGGCAGGTAAAAAAAATCGAGGGCTTGTTTATATATTTTCATCCCAAATTGGCTTACGAAACTTTCTTTCTCCCTGCCCAATTACAAACCCGCGATTTCGGTGCGCCGTTCCCTGATAACTGGCTGTTCCTTGGTCCCTTTGGGATCGATCCTGACAGTACCATGAAGAAGTTTAAAAAGGAAGATTCTGTTTTTACGGCAAAATTTATTCAACGTTCCGTTCAGAAATACCGGGCCATTCTCAAAGACAACCAGGTGGCCACCCAGGGTATCCATTTAAAAGATGCGGAACTCTTTGAAGCCCTGCGTTTACAAATGATGCGCATCAGCACAATGGGGATCAGCAATGCTGATTTCGTTGTCACCCAAACAGCCCAGGCTGCCCTCGAAGGGGAAGTAGATGGTTGGACTGCGATGATGGAGTTAGTGTTGGCCGAACTCCCAGAAAGTATGCGCAACTTCCGGCAACAAATGGCAAGTCGAATGACAGAAGCCAGGGCCGTATTAGCCGCTAAGCCTGGCTATCGAAGTTTTGATCGCCTGGAGTTTCTCACCAGGTACCTGGTGCCCCTCGCCACCGACCTGTACAACCTGCAAATAGCGTCGGATCTTAAAAGCAAGCCGAGATATGCCGCGGTGAAAAACACCGGTAAACACATTTACGAGGAGAACATATTTAACCCTGAATTTTTTGCTTCATCACCAGAGGCAGGCACAAATCCCTCCAGGGAAAAACTTGGCAGGTTCCTGTTTTTTGATCCCATATTATCAGATAACAACGAACGGGCCTGCGCTTCCTGTCACAAGCCAGAAATGGCATTTACCGACGGGCTCGTAAAAAGCGTCAATTTTGAAAGAGGTGATCTTCCGCGAAACTCACCAACGGTGATCAACGCAGTGTTTCAAAAAAATCAATT
>JAURWD010000023.1 GCA_030655145.1 Ferruginibacter sp. | reverse complement strand
AAATATACCTGCCCAATGCAAAACTTATCGGCTGAATGGTGGTTTGACCTTCTACAATGCCATATACCGAGGCATTCTCAATAATATCATCATGGTGAGAAATATTGCCGCTGGATCGGATGAGGAAGCTAACGTCATCGGCTAGCTGCGAACGTTGCTTAATCAGGTCCATCTCCTCGTATTTCATCACAGGCCTGGCCTGGAATTTCCAAAAAGGTTTGTCGGGCCCGCCGCTGTATTCCCATTTGTCAATATAAATGGTATTGCTGCCCAGGGTCTTTACTTCGTTCTGGATATTACGCTCCAGGCTATTCACAGTTGCCAGCACACCGATGATGCAAAAAATTCCAAAGGCCACACCTGTGAGGCTGAGTGCCGTGCGCAACTTATTCACCCTGAGTTCCTGGATTGTAAGTCTCAGCGAGTTCCTTAATATGTTCAGGGTTTTACGCATGCTTCAAAATTAATAATTGAAAATCAACCAGCCTTAAAATTATACAAGCGGTGGTAGAAGCCCTAACTTCTCAACGATACTGGTAGTTTTTCGCGACTAGCTAAATAATGATGTTCCTAACCAATCTTCACCTTCGTTGCGAGCAGGGTAGTGCCGAGCCCGATACACGCGATAACCGTAAATGCCCACCGAAGGCCTGCGGCCTCTGCAAGAAAACCAATGAGTGGCGGTCCGACTAAAAAGCCAAGAAACCCGATCGTTGATACTGCCGCCAAAGCCATCTCCGGCAACATCGTATTCGACTTTCCAGCCAGGCCGTACACGAGCGGCACAACCGACGAAACGCCAAAGCCCACCAATAGAAAGCCAATAATCGCGGTGGCCGCATATGGGAATATTACTGAGGTTAATAATCCCGTAGCGATGATCAACCCACTGAATTGAAGGATCGGTTTAACACTAAACTTCGTCACCAGCCAATCAGCGACAAAGCGCCCTGTAGCCATGCTGCTCATAAAGGCCACATAGCCAAGTGGTGTTTGTGATTCCGGCACTTTGACCACCTTTTGAAAATAGACACCACTCCAGTCAAACATGGTGCCTTCGCAAACCAGGCAACCAAACGCAATAAGACCGAGTTTCAGAATGGCTGCATCCGGCTTCACAAAGAGCCGGCTTGATTGTTTCCCGGTATTTTGCGGAAGGATGTATTTATAGGTAATGGCTGCGAGGAAAAGACAACTGACCCATATGATGGCGAAGTGGAGTTGAGGGGCCAACCTGAGCGCCACCATCAACGCACCAACAGCGGCGCCGGAAAACCCGGCCAGGCTCCATACCCCATGGAAGGAAGCCATGATAGAACGCCCGTACAAAGCCTCTACACCAACCGCCTGGGTGTTGACGGAAATGTTCATAATGTTACCACAGAAACCGAACAGGAACAAGATGGCGGCGAGTTGCCAGGGCGTTACCGCAAAACCCAACAGGACCAGGATGACCGGGTACACCACTGCCGCACAGATCAATACTTTCCTGCTCCCAAATTTTGATACGAAAAAGCCAGACAAGGGCATACTAACCATCAGGCCTACGGGCAGTGCAAACAAAACCGCACCAAGCCCGCCGTCACTTAGTTGCAGGAAGGTTTTAATGTCGGGAATACGGCTTGCCCAGGAAGCAAAACAAAAGCCGGCGATGAAAAAGAAAGTACTAACAGCGATCCGGTGAGCCCGGGGCATTTCGATGGGTAAATTTAAAAGCATCTAAAGAATTTATTCGGGGTTGAAGGGGAGCGCATGTCCATTATTTAAAGATAACTGTGCCCAGTTTTTTTGTCAGGTCGATCTCCACCTGTTTCAGATGTTGGTGAGTTTGCAGCAGCACTAGCTGCTCTTCAGAAGAAGTTGCCTTCTCCAGGTCCCGCTGGTTCTCATCCATCATCCTTTTAATTTTCCGCAACTTCAGGTAGTTGAGCGTGCTAAACACTTCCTCTTTATACAGGTCCTCCCGCGTCAATATCTTCCCTTCAAAAAACTCTTTCCAGTTGTGACTGATCTCATGGGTGTAATCCATCACATCATTTACCAGCTTGCTTAAAGCCAGGTCTTCATGGTACAGGAAATTCTTTTGTGTAGGTTCCAGGCCTTCATCATACCAGGTTTTAAAAATTTTCACCAGGTCAATAAGGTGTTTGTTGTCAAATAATTCTTCGAGTTGATTTATTTCGATCTCCTCGAAAACATGGTCTGCCACGCGTTGATCGTTTTCCCAGGGTTTTAATCCAAACTCGATGAGGCTTCGAACCATGGCGCGTTCGTGCTGTTCATCTTTATTGAATAAGGAGGCAACTTCGTCTTCAACTTCAAAGGGTTGGGCCGGTGGTTGAAAACTGTTGGCCGCTTCATCCCGCGCCGTGCGTGACTCTTCCTTCGTGATCTTCTCGCGGATATATTTATTGACCAGGGCATGAAGGCCGGTTTCTTCGATCTTCAACAACGCAGCACTCTGGCGAATATAATCCTGCTGCTTCGTAAAATCTTCAGCCTTGTTGATCTTGGAAATGGTTTCAGCAACCTGGTTTACGACTGCTGATTTTTTAGTGGTATCTGTGCCTGCATCTTCCAGCATCACTCCCAACTGGAAGAGAATAAAGTCTTTTTTATTTGCTGCGATGAATTCAGTAAAAGCAGCCGGTCCAACCTTGTTTACATAACTATCCGGGTCTTCCTTGTCGGGGATCAATACCAGTTTAACGTTCAGGCTTTCTTCAAGCGCCAGGTCCAGTCCACGAAGGGCAGCCTTGATACCGGCACTGTCCCCGTCATAAATAATCGTGAGGTTATTGGTATATTTTTTTACAAGGCGCAACTGATCGGGCGTAAGCGAGGTGCCACCGCTGGCCACTACATTTTCAATTCCTGCCTGGTGTAGTGAAACCACGTCGGTATACCCTTCTACCAGCAGGCACTCATCGGCTTTATCGATCGCCATGCGGGCGAAATAACTGCCGTAAAGGATCTTACTTTTTACATAGATCTCATTCTCCGGCGTATTGATATATTTTGGTGCCCTGTCATTTTTCTTCAGGATCCGGGCTCCGAAGCCTAGAACTTTCCCGCTTTGGTTGTGTACAGGAAAAATGATTCTCCCGCGATAATTGTCCACCGGCCGCTCATCGCGAACTGCTACCAGCCCGGTTTTTTGCAGCAGCTCAAGGTTGTATTGGGCATCTATTGCGGCCCTTGCAAAGGTGTCCCTCGCTTCAGGATTGTAGCCGATCTGGAACTTGCGTATAATCTCTTCGCGGAAGCCACGTTCCTTTAAATAACTTAAACCGATGTCCTGGCCTTCTTCAGTATTAAAAAGATAATCGGTGAAAAATTTTTGACCGAAACTGTTGATGATGTATAAACTATCGGCACTGAGCTGTTGAAGCTTTTGTTCCGGTGTTACTTCCGTTTCTTCGATCTCGACATTGTACTTCTGCGCCAGCCAACGCAGCGCCTCTACGTAACTGTACTTTTCATGCTCCATCAAAAACCCGATCGTGTTGCCACTACGGCCACAGCCGAAGCACTTATAAATTTCCTTGGCAGGAGATACGGTGAAGGAAGGTGATTTTTCGTTGTGAAACGGGCAAAGACCCAGGTAATTGGTCCCTCTTTTTTTCAGCTTGATGAACGATCCAACGATCTCGATTATATCGATCCTGCTGAGTATTTGTTGTATAGTTGTTTGAGAGATCAAATGATAAAGCGTTAAAATTTTGTTGCGGCAAAAGTAACGAATATGGGAGAGTAGCTGAAAATCATCATTTTGCATTTTTGCTTTAAACTCAGGCAGAACGTAGTCAATTGTGGCATGATTTATGAATTTTCAGCTTGGAATTTGTTTCATAACCTAAACTAGATACCTTTAACAACTAAATTTTTTTAAATGACAAAATACTTGTTATTCGTTGCGGCAGGACTTATCAGTACAGCCAGTTTTGCGCAGGATATTAAAGACGTAAAAACCTATTCTTTGACTGGCCAGTATGCCAAGGCTAAAGAAGCAGTTGACAAACACCTGGAAGTTCCAAAGAACGCTCAAAAAGCAGAAGGATGGTATTACAAAGGTTTTATTTACAACAACCTTTCTAAAGACAGCACGAAACCAATTGCTGAAAATGCGGCTTTGAAAGCCACAGCATATGATGCATTGAAAAAATATCGTGAGTTAGATCCTAAGGCTGAATTGTTGACCGCCCAAAGCAATTCTTCATTGTTTGATCTTTATGTAGGTTACTATTCAGACCTTGGCGTAAAAGCCTATCTCGCAAAAGATCCGGCAACTGCCTTTCAACATTTTAGCAAAAGCCTCGAGATCCACGATTACATTGTGGCAAACAATCTTTTAGGTGCGAATGGTTTCAAATTTTCAAACCTGGATACAACGTTGACTTTGTACACAGCCATCGCGGCAGCAGAAGCGAAAAAAACTGATGAAGCAGCTACTTACTACAAAAAGATCGTTGATGCGGGTGTGAGCGATGCCCAGTACATCGACGCCTACCAGTTTCTGGCCGACCACTATAAGACTAAGAAGGACAAGGCAAACTTTGCTTCTATCATTGAGAAAGGGAAAAAATCATACCCAACCAACAATGAATACTGGACAGCAATGGAGATCGAAGAAGCTACAGAGGGTATCGGCAAACCCGAGATCTTTACAAAGTATGAGGAGCTAATGACGAAAAATGCTACCAATTACACGTTGCCTTATAACTATGGTGTGGAAATGTATCGTTACATCTATTCTGATCAAATGAAAGATTCCAATACCACAGCCTATAAAACAAAGCTTCCGGAAGTGATGAAGAAAGCCATCGCGATCAAGAACACCAGCGAGGCGAATTTCCTGTTGTCAAATTTCTTGTATAACAATTCTATTGACCTTTCTGAAGAGGCAAGAAAAATTAAAGGCGCAAAGCCTGAAGATGTTAAGAAAAGAAAAGCGATGCAGGCAGATGCTGAAGCAGCAATGAACCAGGCTGTTCCTTATGCTGAAGCTGTAGTGACTTTATTTAGTTCAATCGAAAAACCAAAGTCTTCTGAGAAGATCAACTACAAGCAAGCGTTAGTGATATTGAAAAATATCGCTGAGGTTAAAAAAGACACAACCAAAGTTGCGAGTTATGACAAGTTGATCAAAGCAACAGAAATGTAATATTGAATTCTTTTAATAAAAAGCAGCATGCCGAAAAGCATGCTGCTTTTTTTATGTCGGGACATTCTTTCATTTAAGATAGAAAATCTGATAAACTAACCAACTCAAAAAATAAACTCAAAATTTTTACCAAGACAATTGCAAATAAATTTTAATGTCATTATCTTAAAGCAAGAAATCCCTAACCCTTCCCTCACATTGATACTTGCTAATCTTAACCTAATGAGCACGATAGACGTCCAGCAACTTTTCTTTCAGCAATTAAAGTCGAAGCTTCCTGCACATCTTGCCCTCGTGGATGAGATCGCGGAGTTTCTTAACATAAGCAATGATAGCGCGTATCGTCGCATACGCGGGGAAAAGTCTATTAGCTTCGAGGAGTTGCAAAAGCTCTGTGTTAAATACAACATCTACCTCGACCAGTTGCTCCACATGAACAGTAATTCCTTTGTTTTCAATGGGCAATTAAAAACCGCGGCTGAAAATAGTTTTGAAGATTGGCTTGGCAATATATTGATGCAATTGCAATTGTTCAACAGCCACCGGCGCAAGCATATATATTTTTTGATGAAGGACATACCGCCATATGTCCATTTTCTCATGCCTGAACTTGCAAAATTCAAGTTCTTTTTTTGGATGAAATCGATCCTGCATTATAAAAGCTTGCAGGGAGTGAAATTTGACCTTGACGATACCCGCTATGAAAAGTATGAACCAACGGTGAAGAAGATCATTGAACTGTATTTGAAAATACCGATGACGGAGATCTGGAACGTCGAAAGCATTGAAAGCACCTTGCGGCAGATCGCGTTTTACCGGGATGCCGGTTCTTTCAAGAATCCGGGAGATGTAAAACTTCTATACAACAAGGTGGAAGAAATGATCAATCATCTCGAACGCCAGGCAGAGGTAGGATTGAAGTTCTGCGTAAACCAGGAGCCTGAAGAGACAAGTTCTGAATACGGGCTGTATGTTAATGAATTGATCCTTGGAGATAACACCATCATGGCTGAGCTGGATGATACGCGGATCACGTTTTTAAATTATGGGGTGTTGTTTGTCGTGTACACGATGGATCAACGTTTCAACGACGCCATGAAAGATAACCTGGAAAACCTGGTGAAAAAGTCAATGATGATCAGCAAGAGTGGTGAAAAGGAGAGAGTCCGGTTTTTTAACGGTCTTCGCCAGAAAATAAGCCAGTACCGCGACACCTAAAATCTCCTCGCCAGCGGTATCGCAAACGTAAGACTGGTCACTCGTTTAAAGCCTTTGTTTCCCGCAGCTATACGTCCCCGCTGGCTGGTCAGTTTCAATCCCGTTTTATCATCATTTCGAAGCGACTTAATGAAGTAAGGAATGTTACCAGCCAATAGTACAAAACCAGTCAACGCTACTTTTGCGGCACAGATCTTTCCCAGTTTTACCTGGGGTTGTGGTCGGCCCGGTGCCATCACACCATAGGTTACCGGTTTTTTTACATTTTCCATCAACATACTCATCACGGGCATTTCAGAAAAAAAAGTCCCGCCCTTAAATGTGTGAATCGGACCTTGATCTGTTGAAGCTTGTGGCGGAATGTTTTTATCGGGAGAGTTAGGGATGATCGAAGTCGGAATTTGATTCCCGTCATTGGTACGACTGCCTTCGGGTGAGCGTTGCTGTTTTTCCTGCGCTTTACAAAGACAACAAGAGCCCGGCACCCAAACAAGAAGAAAAAGAAAAATTTTCATATCCTGGTTTATTGCATTTTATTGATTGCCTGAAAGTAGGGGTGACCGGCAGTTACACCTTAACGCACAAATTAGGAGTGTAGTATCTAAAACAATGTTAATTGAATTCAAACCTATGTCAAGCTTCTGTTAACTTGTGTTTATAGTCGCCACTGAGTTTAATATCTTGCGGTATGTTATTGGAAAAAATCAAACTGGTTGAATGCCCCCGGGATGCGATGCAGGGGTGGAGCAATTTCATTCCTACCCACAAGAAAATCGAATACATCAATTGTCTCCTCGAATGTGGGTTTGATACCATCGACTTTGGAAGTTTTGTGTCACCGAAAGCTATTCCGCAACTCGCGGATACAAAAGAGGTGATAAAAGGTTTAAAGCTTGGCAACCGGGCCACCAAATTACTGGCCATTGTTGCGAACAAACGAGGCGGAGACGAGGCAGTTGTGTTTGATGAAATTGATTGTATCGGCTTCCCGTTTTCAGTATCGCCCACCTTCCAGGAACGCAATACAAACAGTACCATTCAGCAATCATTTGAACTTGTAGAATCCTTGCAGGATCTATGCGTCAAAAAACAGAAGACCCTGGTTATTTACATATCCATGGGCTTTGGTAATCCTTATGGAGATGCGTACAGCCCGGAAATTGTACTGGAATGGGTTGAAAAAATCGCCGGCCTTGAAATAAAGATCATTTCCGTTGCGGATACGGTTGGTCTCGCAACTCCGGCACAAGTTTCGGCCCTTATATCAACGCTAATTCCGGCCCATCCAACCATCGAAGTAGGCGTTCACCTGCATTCGACCGCATTAAACTGGCAAGAAAAATTAGATGCGGCGTTGGGCGCAGGATGTGCTCGATTCGACGGTGCATTAAGAGGTATTGGTGGTTGCCCCATGGCAGGCAGTGACCTGGTCGGCAATATGGATTCGGAATTGATGATCCCATACTTTATCAAACGGGCTCTATTGCGGGATATTCACCTTGATCGCATAAAGGATGCCTCAATGCTGGCGGCGGAAATCTTTTCACCTTCTGGTGCTGCCCACTAAGTTCTTTTTTCTCAGTTCATTTTTAAAACCAGCCTTCGATGAATTTTCACCTGGAGTTTACACCGAAAAAATTTCCGAAAACCATCTGCCACCCGGAAAAGATCTTTCTTATTGGCTCCTGTTTCACCGAGAACATTGGCAGTAAATTAAAGCAGTACAAATTTTCAGTGATGGAAAATCCAAACGGCATTCTTTTCAATCCGTTGAGTATTGCGCACTCCATTTCTTCTTATGTGAAAGACCACCAATACTCAGAAGCAGACCTTTTTTACCAGAATGAATCATGGAATAGCTGGGATCACCACAGTCGCTTTTCGCATCATGATGAAGCCAGGTGTTTGTTAGGGATCAACCAATCGCAACAATTGGCGCATGGGTATTTACGCAATGCAGACTGGTTGATGATCACGCTCGGTTCCGCGTTTGTGTATGAATTGGAAAACAGTAGGGTAGTGGCGAACTGCCATAAAGTGCCGACCGATAAATTTGCTAAACGACTCGTGCCTGCGGCAGAAATTAAAACCGCCTTGCTGACTGCGCTGAAGGAACTTTTACAATTTAACCCGAACATCAAAATTATTTTTACCATCAGCCCGGTTCGTCACCTGCGGGATGGATTCATAGAAAATAACCGGAGCAAGGCGGCGCTAATCCAGGCAGTTCACGAAGTGATTGCGGAAACAAACAATAGTTTTTATTTTCCTGCATACGAATTAGTAATTGATGATCTGCGTGATTACCGTTTTTATGCCGAGGATATGGTGCACCCAAATTATGCGGCTACGAATTATGTCTGGGAAAAATTTGTTGCGGCCTGTATGGATGACGATTGCCAGCAATTAATGAAGGAGATCAATATCATAAATGCAGCCCGTAGCCATACCCCCTTCAACCCACATTCACAGCAACACGCGAAATTCCTTCATACACACTTCGAAAAAATAAACCAGTTGAACGCGGTTCATCCTTATTTAAATTTTGAAGAAGAAAAAAGATATTTTCGGCCATAGCTGCACGAATATGGCAAAAATATACTGGAGCAGATAGCAGGAGATTTTTTGATGATGTTAATGGATCCTGTCTCCGCGAACCTCAATATCGTTCATCAGGTCCTTTTCAAATGCTAGCCATTCAGCCCAACGTTTGCGCACCTTTTCTTTGGGAAGATAATGTTCGGCCAGCGTAATAAAAAGCGTGTAATGGCCGGCTTCGCTTTCCATAAAGCGGCGATAAAAATTGCGCATATACGCGTCGTCCAGCCCCTCGCTCAATCGTTTAAAACGTTCACAACTTCGCGCCTCAATGAGTGCCATGGTTAACAAATGATCAAGCAAGCGCTCATCCGGTCCGCCACCTTTTTTTTGAAATTCAATTAATTTATTTACGTAGATGTCTTTGCGCTGTTTTCCGAGCGATAATTGTCGTTTGTGCAACTCTGCCAATACCTGGCGAAAATGGCCCCACTCCTCTGTGACTATCGGGCTGAGTTCTTTTACCAGTAATTCCTTGTCTGAATATTTCTGTATCAGTGAAATGCAGGTGGTCGCTGCTTTTTGTTCGCAGTAGGCATGGTCTGTCAGGATCTCTTCGAGTTGTAAAGCGGCCAGGTTAACCCACCGTGGATCGGATGGAAGTTTCAATCCAAGAATGTTTTTTACGTCAATTGTTTCTTCATCCATGGCGCAAAAATAAATAATCTTAGTTGGTTTGGTAATGGGGCTTTTGCCTTAATTTGGCGGTCAATCTTTTTTTTTATGCGCATCCTGCCCCTCATTATTTTTTCCCTGGTTACGGTAGGCCTGGTAGTCCTTTTCAATACCAAACTTCTGATTCCCGCACCGCTGGGGAAACTACTCAGCCCGCAGCATGGCGTCTGGCAAAATGCGGAACATCTTGAATCGAATTTTAACATCAACATAAAATCTCCTGCTCTCAAAGGCAAAGTGACTGTTTACATCGATGACAGACTGGTGCCACATGTGTTTGCAGAAAATGAAAGCGATGTATTTTTTGTGCAAGGATACCTGCATGCAAAATTCCGACTCTGGCAGATGGAATTACAAACCTTGTCCGCCGCGGGCAGGGCCAGTGAGGTGGTTGGAAAAGTAGCGTTTAACCATGACCGTGAATTCAGGCGGTTAGGTATGGTTACTGCCGCGGAAGCCTCATTGAAAGAAATGGAAAGTGACCCGGTAACTAAAAGCGCAACCGATGCCTACACTGCCGGTGTAAACCATTACATTTCTTCGCTTTCAGAAAGTGCTTTACCGCTCGAATACAAATTGCTTGGCTACACACCAGAAAAATGGTCGAACCTAAAAACCGCGTTATTCTTAAAAAATATGTCGGAGAACTTAGCAGGCGGCGAATCGGATTTTGAGATGACGAATGCAAAAAGTTTTTTCACTCCCGCTGATTTTGCAACCCTGTTTCCATTGCAGCAGGATTCCCTTTCTCCCATCATCCCGGTAGGAACAATTTATAACAAAGCAACTGTGCAGCTGGCTACACCGACAGATGTTGACTCCCTATATTATAACAATAAAGACCAGGTTGTAACACAGGAACAAAAACCTGACAAGGACAACGGCAGTAATAACTGGGCAGTTGCCGGAAGCAGGACGGTTTCAGGAGCACCCATTCTCTGCAACGATCCGCACCTGGGGCTAAACCTTCCTTCGTTATGGTTTGAAATGCAATTGAGCACACCAACATATAATACTTACGGTGTAAGTTTTCCCGGTGCACCGGCCGTGATCATTGGTTACAATGATCATTGTTCCTGGGGTGTAACCAATGGCGGAAGAGACGTTCGTGATTACTACGAGATTCGTTTCAAAGATGAAAGTCGCAAGGAATATTGGTATGACAGCGCCTGGCGGAAAACGGAATTTAAGTATGAGAAGTTCATCGTGAAAGATGGCGCTACTTTTATTGACACCATTGCTTACACTGTTTTTGGACCTGTTATGTACGATCGGTCGTTTAGTGGCGGCCGGGCTAACAATAATAAAAACTATGCAGTTCGTTGGAAAGCACATGATCCAAGTAATGAGCTTAAAGCATTTATGTTATTGAACCGGGCAAAAAATTATTCCGATTATCTCGGCGCCGTTGCCAACATGAAATGCCCGGGACAAAATTTTGTCTTCGCTGCAAAGTCGGGCGATATCGCCATGCGAACCCAGGGAGAGTGGCCAGCCAAATGGAAAGGCCAGGGCGATTTTGTGATGCCAGGTACGGATGGACGCTATTTGTGGCAGGCCATGATACCAAATGACGAAACACCTGCCCAGTATAATCCCGCACGCGGTTACGTCAGCAGCGCCAATCAATACCCGGCCGACAGCTCTTACCCATATTATCTCGGGCATGGCTACACGCCGTACCGCGGTATCATCATCAATAAAATGTTGGATACCATGACTGCAATTACGCCAGCGAAAATGATGGCCATGCAGACGAGTAATTACAATGTTTTTGGTGAAACGACCTTACCTGTTTTTCTAAAAAATATCCAGGCGGAAAAGTTGCAGGGAGAAGAGGTGAAGTTTTATGATATGGTGAAAACCTGGGATTACATGAATGACACGAGCTCAGTCGGCGCAACCATGTTTGCCATCTGGTGGAAGAACTTTGATTCCTGCGTTTTTGATGACGATTATAAGAAAGCGCCAGCCATCATAAGCCGGCCATATGAAAGCTCGTTGGTTGAAGGTATTTTGAAGGATTCTTCCTATCGCTTTGTCGACAACATCGAAACTCCGGCAAAAGAAACGCTTGGTGACGCGGTTACCCAGTCATTCAAAAGCTCTGTCGACGAATTCAAAAGGTTGTCAGCACAAGGTCGACTTCAATGGGCGAGGTATAAATCAACCACTATAAATCACCTGCTGCGCCTTGGTGTGTTCAGTCGGCGGAACCTCCCGATTGGCGGAGGGCTACATTGCATCAATGCTACGAAAACGCAACATGGTCCGAGCTGGCGCATGGTGGTTAGTTTGACCAGCACAACGGAGGCTTATGGTATTTTCCCGGGCGGCCAGAGTGGCAATCCAGCCAGCAGGTTCTATGATAATAACATCAACAAGTGGGCTCTTGGTGAGTATAACCAGCTTTGGCTTATGAAACGGGAAGAAAGCGGGGATAAGCGTATTCGTTGGGTCGTCAACTTTAGCAAGTCGTAAAAATCAAGCCGATTAGTTTTTATCAATTCTATTTCAATGAAATTTTTTATCTCTTTTCTCCTGCTGGTTGCATTAAGCGTAACAGCCTGTTTATTCCTGCCGTGGTGGATCATTGGCCTCGTGGCATTTATCGTGGCCGCGATTATTCCGCAGCGGCCGATACATTCATTTCTTTGTAGCTTCCTCGCGTTATTTATCACCTGGGGAGGGTTGGCCGGGTATCTTAGCGCTGCGAACGATCACATCCTCGCACATAAAATTTCAGTGGTTATCATAAGCCGTGACAGCCCATTCATCCTGATCCTGGCTACAATGTTAATAGGTGGCCTGGTAGCGGGTTTCGGCGGGTTAGCAGGCAGCTACATTCATCCACGCTACCGCGAGGAAGAAAAAATAGTATTCACCGCGGATCATGAAACGAAGGTTATCTAGCCGTCTTAAGAATTTGTGAAAGCTTTCCTAATGAAAACTGCACCGATCTTTATTACGTTCTTTTGCAGCAATATTCTCAACTCGAGTCACTAACGGGTACGCCTGGTACCTATGTGGCACATCAAAAATAGTTGGAACCACTTTTTTAATTATGAGAAATCTTGCCTGTTTTCTTCTTTTATTAATTTTTTCATTCCAGTCTTCCGCCCAAAAAATATTCGGCACAGTCTATAATGACAAAGGAGAACTTTTACCCTATTCCTCTATAACCATTAAAGGCACCACTTCGGGTGCGAGTGCAAATAACCGGGCAAGGTTTTCGATTCCTACAGGTGCAGGAACCTTTACCATCGTTTGCCAGCATATCGGTTACACAACCAGCGAAAAACAGGTCTCCGTAAAAGCCACTGATGAAGAATTGATCTTTGTATTGACAGAGCAAAAACTGGTGATGAAGGAGATCGTCATCAAAAGCACGGATGAAGATCCGGCCTATGCCATCATCCGCGAGGCGATTAAAAAAAGAGAGATCTATGGAAAAGAGGTCAGCGCCTTCACTTGCGATCTGTACACAAAAGACATGATCAAACTGCGCCGGCTTCCGAAGCGGATCCTGGGACGAAAAGTTCCGGAAGACAGTCGCCAGGAGATGCGCCTGGATACCAGCGGCCAGGGAATAATTTACTTATCCGAATCCGTATCTACCATCGCTTCGCAACAGCCGGATAAATTTAAACTGGAAGTAAAAAGTAGCCGGGTCAGCGGAAGCGACGGTTTCGGATTTACTTTCCCAACGTTTATTTCGTTCTATCAAAACAATGTTACGGTCTTCACGGAACGCCTTAACCCGCGTGGCTTTATTTCGCCCATTGCTGATGGAGCCATCAATTTTTATAAGTTCAAATTTCTCGGTAGTTTCTGGGAAAATGGTAAAGAGGTAAACAGCATCCGCGTTACGCCGCGTCGGAATTATGAACCACTTTTTGCAGGTATCATCAATATCACGGAAGGCGATTGGCGGATCCACAGCACAGATCTTTTCCTTACAAAAAAGGCCCAGCTTGAGATCATCGACACGCTACACATTAACCAGTTCTTTGTGCCGGTTTCAAAAGATGCCTGGCAGATCAAAAATCAATTACTTCATTTTAGCTTCAACCAATTTGGCATCGACGCTGTTGCCAATTTTGTAAACGTTTATTCCGACTATAACATTCACCCGCGGTTCGATAAAAAGTATTTCAATAATGTAATTGTGAAATATGATACCGGGGTAAACAAAAAGTCAAAAGCATATTGGGATACCATTCGCCCGATGCCATTGGAAAAAGAAGAAGTGCAGGACTACCTGGTGAAGGATAGTTTATATGAAATAGAAAAAGATTCGATCCTCAGCCGGAAGTCCATCGATTCACTGAGAAAACAACAGGGAGGCGTAAAGCTGTACGAGGTTTTTTATAGTGGGATCAACCGCACACATTACAGCAGCACCAACCAGTTTCGCTGGGGCATCACGCCCATCTGGCGAAAGCTGGAATACAATTCGGTGGAGGGTCTTGTTACAAATATTGAGGGATATTACAATCGTTTTCTTCGGTCATCAAAAACAAACCTGTCGATTCAGCCGACTCTGCGCTACGGATTTAGTAATGGTCATTTGAATGGGTGGGTTGATGTCAGCCTGCGCACCCGCGACCTGGATACGGATAGCCGGCTGCGGCGGCACGCCTGGAATTTTTCGGGCGGATCAAGGGTTACACAATTCAACCGCGAAAGCCCGATCACGCCGTTGGTAAATAGTATCAGTACTCTCTTGTCGGGCGATAATCTCATGAAGATATATGAGAATGTTTTTGCTTCTGCAGGTTACACCAAACGATTCGAAAGCGGCTTACGGATAGGTATAAACGCTTTGTACGAAGACCGCAAGCCTTTGGATAATACTACCAACTTTACCCTGTTCAAAAAAGACACGGTGAACCTTACACCAAACTATCCCTTTGATAAATTTTCGGCAGAATCTTTTTCCCGCCACCAGGCGGTGTTATTGAGCATTGACCTTAGTATCAAGCCGGGGCAAAAGTTCATCCAATATCCAAATCGAAAAATTTCCATCGGGTCTAAAATTCCAACCTTTGCCTTAAATTATACCCGCGGACTGGATGGCATCTTTGGCAGTGATGTACGTTTTGACAAATGGCGCTTCACGGTGTTTGATGATAAGAATTTTAAATTAGCAGGTTTATTAAAATACAAGGTTGGTATTGGCGGTTTTGTGAATAGAAGCTCGGTGTTTATCCAGGACTACCAGCATTTCAATGGTAACAGGTCCATTGCTGCGAGCGAATACCTGAACAGTTTTCAGTTGGCCCCGTATTATGGTAATAGCACCATTGCAACGTTTTACAGCATCATCCACCTGGAGCATCATTTCAATGGTTTCCTTACGAATAAAATTCCAATTTTTAACCGCCTCAACTGGAACCTGGTTGCCGGTACAAATACATTTTTCGTTAACCAGAATAACAATTATTCCGAAGCATTTGTCGGCCTGGAAAACATCCTCAAAGTTTTTAGAGTCGACTTTGTCGCTGCCGCGCAAAATGGGAAGCCGGGGATCGTTGGCATCAGGATCGGTACGGGTGGACTGATTGGTGCAAGTATCAAACGAAGTTCTACCAGTGGTGCCAGTACCGGAGCCAATGCCATGTCATTTTAATTAATTGTCGGCGTTTAGCTACACTCAAACGCGGAGGAATTATAAATGCGCCAGCGGCAGTATCTTTGCGCACATTTTGGTTTGCCCTGCAAGCATCCAATTTTGTTTATTCTAACTTTTTAGGGTCAAATAAAATTTCCCCCCGGGGATCAAAAGCATTATGGCGTTATTACACAATCGTGTCTCCCAGGCGGAGCTGAAAAAATTATTGTACGAAGAAGCTGAACCCCGTACAACCATCTCCTTTTACAACTACTTCCACATTGACAACCCCGTTGTTTTCCGCGATGAAATGTACGCAGCGCTCAACACCCTGAAAGTATTTGGAAGAATTTACGTTGCCCACGAGGGGATCAACGCCCAGGTAAGTGTTCCTGCATCTAACGTCACAAAATTGCAGGAATACCTGCATGGCGTTCCCGGTCTATCCGGCGTTCGGCTCAACATGGCCGTTGACGATGGGGCAAGTCTGAATGATAAACAACAACAAGGGAAATCTTTTTGGGTCTTGAAAATAAAAGTTCGTCAAAAAATCGTGGCTGATGGTATTCATGATCCTGCTTTCAGTATGGATAAGAAAGGAAAGTATGTTGATGCTGAGCAGATGAATGAACTCTTGAAAGATGAAAAGACGATCGTCATTGATATGCGCAATCATTACGAGTACGAAGTGGGCCATTTTGACAATGCGATTGAAATACCCAGCGATACTTTTCGTGATCAACTGCCGATGGCTGTGGAGATGATGCAGGCGGAAAAAGATAAGAACATCATCATGTATTGCACGGGTGGCATCAGGTGCGAGAAGGCCAGCGCCTTTATGTTGCACAACGGTTTTGAAAATGTCTTTCACCTGGAAGGTGGAATTATAAATTATGCAAAACAGGCCAGGGAACTTGGGTTAGAAAGTAAGTTCATCGGGAAAAATTTTGTGTTTGATGATCGTTTGGGCGAGCGCATTACTCCGGATATCATTGCAAAATGTCACCAGTGCGGGAATCCCGCGGATACGCATACCAACTGCAAAAATGATGCGTGCCACCTGCTGTTTATTCAATGTGAAAGTTGTGCCGTCACCTACGATGGTTGCTGCAGCACTTCCTGTCAAACAGTATACAACCTGCCAGCGGAAGAACAAAAAGAATTGAGGAAGGGAATTGAGAAAGGCCGGATGGTTTTTAATAAAAGTAAACAACGCTTACGGCCACGCCTGAACGAAATACGTAACCCGCCTGGTGAAGATGTCGGCAATGATTAAGGAAACGAAAAAGACAATTCTTGCCTTCTTGAAAAGTTATTGATTGCAGGAAGTTATTGAATCCATTTGATACAGACAGGGTTCGGGACACTGATTCTTTTTCCTGTGTCGGTTAGCAGCCCTGTTGTATGATCGACAAGGAAAACTATGATGTCGTCACTCTGCTGATTAGCCACCAGCAAAAATTTTCCTGAAGGATCAAAATTAAAATTCCTGGGTGTTTTGCCCAGCGTTGATTGCTGCCCTACGAGGGTAAGCTTGCCACTGGCACTGTTGATCTTAAAAATACTTAGCGAGTTAGCGCTGCCGCGATTACTGCAGTAAAGAAATTTTCCGTCAGGAGAAACATGAATATCTGCACTTCCAATATCGCCTGCAAAATCTTTTGGCAATGCATTGATGCGCTGCAGTTTTTTCAACGTCCCTTCATTGTATTTATACACGACCACCGTGCCGGTCATTTCCTCCATCAGGTAAGCATATTTTTTATTCGGGTGAAAGTCGAAGTGACGCGGACCTGTTCCTGGCATTGACGCCGCGAACGGTTGTGAGGCAGGCTTTAAGGTACCCTTGACCTTATCGAAACGGTAGATCATTACTTTGTCGATACCCAGGTCAGGCACCATGAGGTATTTATTGTCGGGTGTCAGTACGGTAGAGTGTACGTGCGGCGCTTCCTGCCGGGCTTTGTCGGGGCCGCTGCCTTTGTGTTGTACTACCTGGTGCACCGGTTCCAGGGATCCATCCTTTTCAACTTTAAAAACGCCCACATTCCCGCTGCTGTAATTTCCAGCGAATACCCACTTACCCGTTTTGTCCACTGCCACATAACAAGGATGTTTACCACCAGAAAATTCTTCATTTACCGGCGTTAATTTTCCAGAGGCATTATCAAAAGAAAAAGAGGAGACGCCACCGCCCGTTCCTGATTTTGTTACGGCAGCATCTTCGGTAACTGCGTAAACCATTTTTTGATTAGGAGCAACTGCAAGGTAGGAGGGGTTCGAAGCTTTAACCGTGCTCACGAGTTTGTGTTCACCGGTGTTAGTATCGAAATCAAAAACATAAATGCCCTCACTTTTCCCGGAAGTATAGGTGCCTACTAGCAGGTACGGTTTTTCTTGGGCAAACAACGTGTTGGACATGAGAACGGAAAATAATAACAGCCTTGCAAACATATCATGAATTTAAGTTGCTGAATGTACGATTTATCAAGCATCCCTTTGGATGAAGAAGTTGTTTCGGGAAGAGGAAATATGAGAACACTCATGCTGAATGATTATGCCGAAGTTTTAATTTCTTCCAGCGAGAGAATAATTTTTTCGAGTGTTGTCACATCGTCCAACTCTTGCGGAACAAATTTTTCACCGATCACTTTTTCATAAAGTTCAATGTAACGGATACTGATAGTCTTTATCCATTCTTCGCTCATCTCCGGAACAACCTGGCCCTCTTTACCCATGAAATTATTTTCAATCAGCCACTCCCGCACGAACTCTTTACTCAGTTGTTTTTGTTTTTCTCCTTTTGCCTGGCGCTCTTCATATCCATCCGCATAAAAGTAGCGGGAGCTATCCGGCGTATGAATTTCATCCATCAGGTAGATCTCGTAACCATTTTCTTCATCACCGATCTTTCCAAATTCATATTTCGTGTCCACAAGAATAAGTCCTTGCCTGGCCGCGAGGCTTTTACCTTTTTCAAAAAGGGCGTAGGTGTATTTTTCTATCACTGAATAATCTGCTTCGCTGACAATTCCGCGGGCAATGATGTCTTCACGGCTAATGTCTTCGTCATGACCCACTTCGGCCTTCGTGGAAGGAGTGATGATGGGGGTAGGGAAATAATCGTTTTCTTTTAATCCTTCCGGCAATGTTACGCCACACAATGTGCGCTTTCCTTCCTGGTATGTTCTCCAGGCATGACCCGTGAGGTTACCACGGATCACCATCTCTACTTTAAAGGGAATGCATTTGGTTCCAATGGCGCTGTTTGGTGTAGGCGTTGCCTTAAGCCAGTTGGGGCAAATGTCCTGCGTAGCAGCCAGCATATAAGCAGCTATTTGATTTAAAACCTGTCCTTTAAATGGAATTGTTTTTGGTAAGATCACATCAAAAGCAGAGATGCGGTTGCTAGCTATCATCACCAGCCATTTATCTGCAATGGTGAATACGTCTCTTACTTTTCCTCGGTAGAAATTTGTTTGTTGCGGGAATTCAAAATTTTGCATGCCGCTAAATTACAGGCATAGATGATAATCACCCAATTCATGTGGAAAATCTTTCATTTATTACGTTGAAAATTAAATTTTTACACCAGTTTAACAATGCTTATTTTGCTCCTAATTTTAAAACCTAAAAACCAAAACATGAGAAAAATTGCGAGCTATATGATGGCTTTGGTATTGGCCAATCTCGTCACGATCGGGGTTGTCGCACAAAACAGTAACATCATCAACGGCTCCATTCAAAACAGTAAAACCAACGAGAGCGTTGCGGCGGTATCTGTTACGGTGAAGGGTTCTTCCGCGGGCACTTTCACTGATGATAAAGGAGCCTTTAAAATTTCTGTCGATCAGAACCTCCCCATCACATTATTAATTTCATCCATTGGATACTCGTTGAAAGAAGTCGTTGTTTCAAGCACAGAACAACCGCTGATGATTCAACTCGATCCCTCTAATGCACTAGGACAGGAAGTAGTGGTATCAGCCACTAAGGTGGCGCAGAAAATGCTTGAATCGCCGGTCTCCATCGAACGCGTAAACGCTGCCGCCATACGCAACTCTGCGGCCTCCTCTTATTATGATATCCTGAGCAGTTTGAAAGGAGTTGACTTTACTACATCTTCATTAACGTTTAAAACACCTTCTACCCGCGGCTTCAATGGAAGTGGTAGCACGAGGGTGAACCAGATTGTTGATGGAATGGATAACCAGGCTCCCGGCCTTAATTTCTCCGTAGGAAGTGTAATTGGTCTTACAGAACTGGATGTTGATAACATCGAATTACTTCCCGGCGCTTCTTCCGCATTGTATGGCCCGGGTGGTATGAACGGTACCATCCTCATAAATAGTAAAAGTCCTTTCAAATACCAGGGCCTCTCTTACCAGGTAAAATTGGGTATGATGAATACTGACGGACGGTATCGCCCGGCCTCGGCATACCACAACTGGTCAGTGCGTTGGGCAAATAAAGTGTCTGAAAAATTTGCTTTCAAGATTGGGACGGAACTTGTGTCTGCAAAGGATTGGCTGGGTTATGACACCCGCAATTATAAA
>JAURWD010000022.1 GCA_030655145.1 Ferruginibacter sp. | reverse complement strand
AGAAAGTAACAGACTGTGCATCAAGAACTCGCTTTTGATGTTAAAAAACTTGAAAATATTTTCATGATCGAAGAACAAGTTTTTTCTTTTTTGCTTGTCCAAAAAAGAAAGAAAAAAGGACAACCGGGAAAGATGACAGCCCTTTCCCGGTGGGTATTTCAATTAAGCTGCTGTGCTACTGTGGTGAATTGCAGCGGGGCTGTGATCAAGGAAAGACAAAAAGGCAAATCCACAAATTACACAGCAAGAAAGAACAAATAGGCATCAAAAAATCAGAACCAAAACTTGAAAAACAAATGCTGAGTTTACAGTAGTACAGAAGCTAAATCAGAAAACCCCGAAAGGAACGGTCCGTATTCGTTCCTTTCTTGATTTTTCTTTGGTTACTTTCTTTCCATCAAGGAAAAGAAAGTAACAAACTCTCCAAAATACAAATGCACTTGATATCATTTAACACCTAATTCAAAAGTTGGAAATGATTGATGTTGAACTAAAACTGAATTGGTTCTAAATTCCGTTTATCAAACTGCGCGCTGAGCTGTACTCCAAGCGTCTCAATCCGAACCTTCGCCCTGCTTCCCTGGATCTCAACCAGGATGCCGTGATAGTTCATAAGCAGGCCTTGCTTAATTCTTACTTTAGCATTGACCTGCAGCGCTGGCGTGCCCTCAATAGTTACGTCAGAAAATTCATTTAAAAATTTGCGAATAGTAAGAATGTCTTCATCCTTAACTTTTGCGGGCTTCCCGAGCCAATGAACAAAATTGAGGATACCATCGATCTTTCGCAGTTCCCATTTGGTTTCATCGGGCACCCGTACAAAAACATAAGATTTGAATATTGGTTCCAGTACGACTTTTTTACGGTCACTCCATTGTTTGGTAACCTTATTCAGCGGGCAATAATGTTCAATGCCTTGGTCAGCTAGAATCTTGGCCACTTTTTTCTCCCACCGGGGTTTGGTGTAAACCGCAAACCAATGTAAATTATTTTCCTCCATAACACAGCTTCGCTTCCCTCAGTCACATCATTTTTGACTGAAGCAGGTTTGTTGGATGATAAGTGCTGGAAGTTAAGGAGAGTCGGGGAGCGAAAATTATTTAGACAGGAATAGGCAAAAAGCCGGCACAGAATCTGACCGTCAGAATTTTTCCATATTGAAAACCTGCTAATGCTTCATTTTTACCCACACCATCCCAACATTCTCACTGGTGGAGATAATTTTTCCCGACCAACGCTTCAAATCTTTTCTCAACCAATCCGATAATTTCACCAACTATTCACTTCTAAATTTTATACCGACAACTTAAGACAACCCAAAAATTAACACATGTACGCCTCAGTCACCGAATCCAACCTGGGAATGGAATTATATGCCTTTAATTACTCGCCTGATCTTTCTCCACCGCTTTTTCACTCCCAGGAAATCGCCCTCATGGTCATCAATGGCATATCCATAACCGTAACCATATCCGTATCCATATCCGTAACCGTACCCGTAGCCGTAACCCGTTCCGTAGGCACCAATTGAGATGCCTCGTTTTTTGATGCCATTAAAAACCAGGCACATGCTGTTAAACTTCTTCTGTTCATGTAATTCGCCAATCATGCGAAGAAAGACCTTGGGGGTTCTATCGTGTCTTAGAACATATAAGGTAACGTCACTATAGTTTTTTAAAAGCAAGGCATCAGTCACCGGGCCGATTGGTGCTGTATCTATCACTATGTAATCAAATTGGGTATTGATTGAAGCCATCATTTCCCTGAAAGCGGGACGACCAATTAATTCGGTAGGATTTGGTGGGATGGCGCCTGCAGGAATGATGAAGAGATTGGGTAAGGAGGTTTCCCTTATAATGTCGGATAAAGCAGCATTTCCCACGACAAAATTAGAAATGCCGGGATCTCGTTTTACGTTCATCAACTTGCTTAACTTTGGCTTGCGGAGATCCATTTCCATCAGCGCGACCCGTTTTCCCGTGAGCGTGAAACTGATTGCCAGGTTAATGGCCATAAAGCTTTTTCCCTCCCCAGAGATACTCGAAGTGACCAGGAGAGTTTTGTGTTGATCATCCAGGCCCATGTATGCCAGGTTTGTTCTCAATGCGCGGAACTGTTCAGCAATGACTGTCCGCTTGCCTTCTGTGATGACAATGGGCGAATTTGTTTGCGCCTGTACGATCTCCCCAACGAAGGGCACATTTGTCTTGTTTTCAATATCATCCCGAAACAGGATCTTGCTCTTGAATTGTTCTTTTAGCATTACAAGAAATACGGCGGCCAGCAATCCTACAATAAAACCAGTCAAATAAAAATTCTTCGGGGTTGGGCTGATCGGACCGTATGAACTGGGATCTTCCAGTACGCGAAGATCAGCACCGGTTGAAGCAGAGGAGATGGCTGTTTCTTCTCTTTTTTGGAGTAAGAAAGAGTAAATATTGTTTTTGATTTCCTGTTGTCGGCTAATTTCTAACAAACCTCTTTCTTTCTGCGGAACAGAGCGCAACAGGCTGTTATTGCGAGTAATATTGTTAACGACATCGTCTCTCACAGTTAGCAACGAGCGGCGAATCCTGGCAATGTTTTCCAGAATGTCAACCTTGGTCCGCCGGACTTTTTCACTTGCCTGCAGAAAAGTTTCACTGTTTTCCGCACTTGTGCTGGTTGCTTTTTCAAGATCAAATTCTGCGGCATAAAGTGTTCCTAACAGGGAACTCAATGTTGGATCGGTTATTAAGGAGAGTGAAGGTACTATCCCTTTATTGTTACCCTTACTGACAATATAATTTTTCGTATCATCCAGCAGTTCAAGCTGTAAATTAATCTCCCCTTTTTTCAGGTCGAGACCTCTCACGCGGTCCAGGTAAAGTTGACCTTCGTTTCCGACACTATAGATTGATTCTTTGTTTTTGTATGCTTCAATATTCCTTTCTACGCTATCCAGTTGATTTATCAGGAAATTAAGCCGATCGTCAATAAAGTCAAGCGTTTTCGCGGCAATGAGATTCTTATCTGCGATACCTTCTACATTGTAAACTTCAAATAAACTTCTCAGGATATCCATCCCTTTCTCGGGCTGAGCAATGGTCACACTTACATCTAACACGGTGGATGAGCTTGATAAGGGAAAAGCTCTTACTGCACCGATAATCTCGCCTGCTGCCGCTCCGACCGGGCGTATAAATACATAATAATTTTTTCCTATGACTGCCTGGTTGTAGGATGGATTTACTTGAATTCGAAAAGGTTGGGCGTTAATGTTGAATGTTGAATCAAAAGGTACCCGCTTGCCGGTTATTTCAACAACCCTGGAAACCCAATCAACCTGAAAAGGGTATTCACCATACACATCAATACTGTCTTTGTTAACGGCAATAAATTGTACAGGTGCAGTTGACTTATACAGTTCTTCGATTCGAACATTTCCCCGATTATAAACAGTTGCATACAAATCGAGGGATTTAACTACATTTTGCATTAACCCGGAGGAGCGCAGAACAAGAATTTCGTTTTCAACGATTTTTTTTTCGCTGAAAATATTGAGTGCGTCCAGTACTTTTGAATCTCCTGATCCTTTGTTAGGATCTTTCAATAACACCTTCGCGGTGGCAACAAAAATGGGAATTTCGGCTCGTAGATAGATGAAAGCCACCGTCATTGCAATCGGAATGGTCAGTGCGAACAGCGGCCAAAAAGGAATGTACTTCTGCAGTAGCTGGATAAAGATATTGGTCTCCGGCTTTTCCCTGGCATTACTAAAAAACTGCTGTTCATTCATAGTTACCGGTCGCTTTAACGAAAGATGCGGTCAACAATCAAAAATACAAAGGTTATGGCGGAAAGTATTGTTGTGTACATTAACTGGTTTCGGGTTCGACGCTGTTCAGTCGCAATCTTCTCTTCATTGGGTCTGAC
>JAURWD010000019.1 GCA_030655145.1 Ferruginibacter sp. | reverse complement strand
AGTACGCAACTTGATTCCAGCTTTGCACCTTTAGCCGTGGCAGGGAAGTCGTTTTACATAGGAAAACCGCCAGCAACGGTCCGGCAAGGGCTTAACCAGCCGGTTGAAACCTCAGTAGCGGCATTTACCGACCAGGGTACTTTACTTCCCGCAGTGCTGGTAAGAACTACTGCAAAAACACCGGCCCAGCAATTTAACGATGAGCATGTCAGTGGTATGTTCCGGGCGGGCGACGAACGAATACTTAGCATTATGACGGACCCCAATGCATTTGGTGCTCCAAACATTTTCGCTTACCTGCAAGGCAGGGTGCCCGGTTTGCAAATAGCTCAGTCTGGCTTTAACGCAGGTGTAGCAAGGTGGCGGGGAAGCCGCGTAACTTTTTTCCTGGATGAAATGAGGGTGTCTGCTCAACAGGTGGCAAACATACCCATGACAGACATTGGCATAGTAAAAGCCTATCCGCCGCCGTTTTTTGGTGCTTCCGGTGGGGGTGGGGGCATTGCGATTTATACCCGCCGTGGAGGCGAGGCCAACTACCTTCCCGAAAACAGGCAGGTATTTAAAGTGAGGGGCTATACGCCCACAACGCTGGTGCTGAATATGGATAAAATGAATTTGTAATAGGTCTGCCCCGGTAAAAAGGCGTAAGGAGTTGACATCAATAATGAAGTAAGATAAACAGCGGTCGATAAAGCCAATGTCGTGCTGGTAGTGTTTGCAACTTGCCGCCTGGTAGGCAGGGTAAAAAAAACCAGAGATTGTGGTAGAGAAATGTTTGCTAACACACCCCTACCTCGAAAAGAAATGCACTAGCAACCCTTCCTGCTTGCGCCAATTGGGGGGCGAAATCAAGCAGGGTTGCCTGCAAAATGGTTTATCACAATTGAAGCTGTACAGATCAACCCGCTGTTCGCATAAAGACAGGTATCATTTCAATCGTTCCAATACGCCTTTTCGTTTAACCACGTTTTTATAGTCCCACTGAATTTCCCGTGATTTTTTGAGCCAGCGTTTGATGTCTGCCGGTTTCACCTGGGCAGGCAACGTGTAAGTAATTGAGGCATCTTTAAATTTGCCGGTTCCCGGTGCAAGGTTTTTATCTTCAAAGTCTGCACCACTCCAAAACATCAGGCGGATACCCGCTTTTAGTTTGGAGTAACCAACGATCGGGTTGCCTGCTAAGAACCAGACCGGGTGGGCATGCCAAATTTTGTTTTCCGCGTCGGTTAGCTGCTTAGTGATAGTCGACGCCAGCAGGTTGCAGATCTCCTGGTCCGACGCGGTTTGTTTCTCATTATAGGCTTTTATTTCAGGCTTCATTTTCAGTAATTTATTTTAATGACTTGTTTGTGCGAGCTCCAAAATTCCAATAATTTTTGTTTGCTGATTACGGTGTTGCAAAGCCCAGGCCTATGAAAATGTTTAATTTACTACATTGTTGAATAAACCGGTTAACCTGCGCAAAGGATTTCGATGTTTACGGGTTGCCGGCATTTTTAGATGCTTGTTCATCCAGGTCAATACGTAAGAGTCAAATGGAGAGCAGTAACGAATTCCGATCCTGTTATCAAAACTCAAAAAATTGCTGCCACTCAATTTGTTCAACCAATAAAAAAAACAAATTATGAAGAGAACGCTCCTGATCGTCTCAATGATGTTCGTTACCCTGGCTGTTACCGCCCAACAATATACGGCTGACTGGGCCTCGCTGAATAAGCGCAAAATTCCCGGCTGGTTTCACGCGGACAAATTTGGCATTTTTATTCATTGGGGTGTTTACGCTGTTCCTTCCTATGCACCGGTGATCCCGAACAGTGGCGTTAGTTATTCGGAATGGTACTGGTTTCGCATGAACGAGCAACAGAAAGACTTTCTCGCCTTTCATAATAGAAATTATGGCGCCGATTTTCAATATGCGCAATTTGAACCACAGTTCAAGGCGGAACTGTTTGATCCGGCGCAATGGGCGGAGGTGTTTAAACAGTCAGGAGCAAGGTATGTTGTTCTCACGTCGAAGCATCATGAGGGCTATACGCTTTGGAACAATGCAGAGGCTGACCGCAACTGGCAACGCCCCTGGAACGCTGTAACGGGCACGCCTAAACGCGATCTGCTTGGCGACCTTACGAATGCTGTACGCAGCGCCGGGTTGAAGATGGGTTATTATTATTCGCTGTATGAATGGTTTAACCCGCTTTGTCTGATGGATAAGAAAAAGTTTGTCGCGGTGCACCTGTTTCCGCAATTCAAAGACCTGGTCACCAGGTACAAACCTTCCGTGATTTTTTCCGACGGAGAATGGGAACTTTCCGACACCGCCTGGCGCAGCCCTGAATTATTGGCCTGGCTTTTTAATGAATCACCTGTAGCAAAAGAAGTGGTGGTGAACGACAGGTGGGGGAGTAACACCCGCGGAAAAAATACCGGTAGTACCTATAGCACCTCCGAATACGGCAGCGGCATGGACCCGAGCGTAATTTGGGAGGAAAGCCGTGGCATTGGTCATTCCTATGGCTATAACAGGAATGAAAAACTGGAAGATTATAAGACCAGTCACGACCTGGTCCTGATGTTGGTAGACATCGTCTCGCGTGGCGGAAACCTGCTCCTGGACATTGGTCCTACCGCGGATGGCCGGATACCGGTGATCATGCAACAGCGGCTGACAGACATTGGTAAATGGTTGAAGACAAATGGTGAAGCCATCTACGGTACCGAAGCGTATCGTCAGTCTTACCAATGGAGTGATGGTACAAAGCCGGCAAAGAAAGGAGAGAGCTTTATGGCGGGTTACGACATTACGCAGCAAGTAAAGCCAAACAAAGAGCTTGCACATATCGAGGCTTTTTTTACCAGGAAAGGAAAAGATCTTTATGCCATCTACCCGTTTTTTTCTCCGAGGTTCATCATACGCGATTTAAAACTAAAATCGACTACGACTGCAAGTATCCTGGGTAGTTCTAAAAAACTCAACATTAGCAATGTCGGTAAAAATGCGGTGGTTGATTGCTCAAAGTTCAATCCCGGGGAACTTCCGGGCGAGATGATCGTCGTTAAATTATCCAATGCGTTGGACTAGGTTGATCCTTCATGGGTCATGGTTAATGGTTTCATGCTTCATGGCTCCTGGTTTATGGCTGAAGGTTCATGGTTGACAAATTGGCCCATGTTCTGGAATGTTGACGCACTTAAAGGCTAAAATTTTCCAAAGATTGTTTTAAGCTCATCAAGGCGCCGGGGAAAAAAGTAATTTGATCCCAGCCAGTGTATAATCAACGCAAAACTGGTTACTTATTCCCGGGTGATACAAGCGACAGTCCTAACCCGCAATCAAACAGCAAAAATTAACTGGCAAGCAATCAATAAAATTATGAGCAAAATAATCTTTGATAGCGGAATATCCATTGACGGCTTTTTCGCAGGCGACAATAGAAGTCCGGGTAATCAACCGATCGGAGCTTCATATGGCTCGGAAGTAAAAGGAAGACCTAATTAATATGGAGAGGTCATTCGTACCGAAAATGTCAGCGGAAAAAAATCTTAACCGTCCGGCCGGGCCGGGGCAGCGGCTGTTTTAGCGCTCACATTCGACTGGAGACCTGGTTAAAGAATAAATCTTTACACTTAAAGCAACGAAGGAGAGTAAGATTGGAGATGCCAATGCTACCATCGGGATCCGGATAGCAGGCGCCGATACACACACAGCCCCTGGATTTTATTGATGGGGACTTCAGCTTTCGGGCCTCATGGCTGGCATCGGGCAACACCATATCGGCGAGGTGTCCGGCAGCTCACAGCGCAAGCTATATCCGCCCGGATCCAATGGAAATCCTGCTCCTGAAATAAATCCTTCGTAATACTGAAACACTCCTGTTAACACCTTTACTTTTCAAACTTCAACCAGTCAAGCAGGACCAATCCTTCCCCGGCGAGCGGTTCGTCTTTCCTGGCTACAAAATACAGATCGTGCCTGCCGCCCGGATCGATAACGGTGGTGCTTACCTGCTTAAGCTTTTTCCAGTCCCCGGTTGGCTGGTATTTCAACGAGCCGACGAGTTTACCTTTTGCGGAGTCGGCATGAATCTCTAACGTGGCGCCGTCGGCTTTGGATGCATAGTTAAAGGAGATCTTTTTAATTTCTTTGAGATCAATTTCCTTGATAACAATATAGGCCTTGTTTTTTATGAGCCCTACCATATTGCTATATCGCTCTGCCCCGCTCAGCACGTCTGCGTCCTGCGCCCGTATCAGCGGTTCTCTCAATACCAATTGATTTGTGCCGGTAAGCGGCAACACTCCACTGCCTCCATCGGTATAGGCAGCTGTTAATGCCCAGGTGCCACCTGCAGAGCCCGCAGGCTGCTTTAATGCGATCGTTCCATTAATAGGGAGGCTATCTTTCATCGGCTGTTGTGTAAGCGAGAGAATATATTTTACAATGGTAACGGCATCATCTTTACTTAGCTGCGGGTGGGCATTCATATAATGATTACCCCAGCCACCGGCACCGCCTGTAATGATCTTGCCGGCGATCCTTGGTATTTCTGACGCCTTGTTTTTATACCGTTCTGCGATGGCCATAAAGGAGGGCCCAACAATGGTTTGATCCATGGTATGACAGGCTTTACAGTCGTTCGATTGAATCAGCAATTTACCTGGCATCACCCAGGTGCCACTGCCATTCACCGTCTTGTAGGAGCCGGCGTCTTTAGGGACATATTCCAGTTTTACCTGTATCCGATTTGTATCAATGATGGCTTCCTCTTTATCACTGACGGTCACGTTGTAGTTCAGCAACGCATCTTTGAAATAGAACGAACTGTTGCCGGTTGCATTGATAACCACCTGTGGTATCGTATTACCTGCCTTGATTTCCATTGTGTCAACTGAACTTAGGCCGGAAGGATCTGTAACCTTCAAAGTTACTTTGTACACGCCCTTATTCTTGAATGTATAGCTCGGGTCAGGTTCTGTGGAACCTACCTTGCCGCCTTCGAAAATCCACTCATATTTCAGTACGTCATCTTCATCATTGTCGACTGTTTTGTCGCTGTTGAATTTCACCGCCAGCGGCGCGAGCCCGATGCTGTCGTTCGCGGCTATTTGTGCCACCGGCGCCCGGTTGCCGTCATTGTAATCTACCCGTACCAATCTTGCATCAGCGTTATCGGCACCATATACAGATCCATACTCCAGGATATACATAACGCCTTCGGGGGTGATGTCCATGTCAATAGGTCGGCGGAAATCGCCATTCAGGGGCATGAACCCTTCCATGCGTTTGTAGTTTTCCTGCTCATCAAAGCGAACGGCGAATATCCAGTTCCGCATCCAGTCCATCACAAATAAAACATCGTCATAGTAAGCAGGAATACTGGTCTTTTTTGCGCTGGCCTTGTTGTAGTGATAATAGTAACCGGCAATCGCAGTTCGGCCCCCCTGTGCCAATTCCGGGAACTCATCAGAAACGCCATACGGGTACCAGATCATTGCCTTTGTTGGCGCAGGTATTTTTTTAAGACCGGTATTGTTTGGAGAATTATTTTCCAGGCCGTCGCTGGTATACAATGCCCCGATCTGTTTTGTGGCAAAATCAGAATCATGGTATGCCTTGTTGTCACCAACAAAATACGGCCAGCCATAATTGCCAGGCTTTTTTGCCTGGTTAAATTCGTCGTATCCACGTGGATCGTATTTTGAATCCTGGCCCGCATCGGGCCCTACCTCACCCCAGTACACCGTGCTTGTTGCCTTGTTCACTGCGATGCGGTATGGATTCCGGCAACCCATGGTAAATATTTCCGGCCGCGTGCTGTCGGTACCTTTTGCGAAAAGGTTGCCATCGGGTATACTGTAACTCCCGTCTGCATTGGGGTGAATGCGCAAGACTTTTCCACGAAGATCATTGGGATTGCCGGCAGAGCGTTGTGCATCATAGATCTTACGACCTGCTCTTTCATCCAGTGGCGCGTAACCATTCGATTCAAAGGGCACTGTGTTATCTCCGGTTGAAATAAACAGGTTCTTGTTTTTATCCCATGCAAGTGAGCCGCCGGTATGTGCGCTGACTTCCAAATCGATGGGCACCTTAATGATTACTTTTTCCGATGCAAGATCAATCGAATCTTCTTTCAGCATCGTGAATCGGGAGATGTTTTGATGGGCGGGTAAGGAGTCGGGAGAATAGAAAAAATAAACAAATTTATTTGTTTCAAAATCCGGGTCGATTGTCATACCCAGCAGGCCATTGCCAAATCCAATTTTTGTATCCGGTAAAACCTTGAACCGGTGAACGAGTTTAGTTGAATTATCGGTGGGTTTATACGCGTAGAAATTCCCGGAGCGTTCAACGATGTACACAAGCCCCGATTTAGTAGCAGCGATCTCCATGGGTTCGTTTAGGTCGTTTGCTAACACGGTTTTTGTAAACCTGTTTTCTTCGGGAGTTTTAACCGCATACGATTTCGTGAAATCCAGTTTAAGTGAATCCGGGCCCATCGCATATTTTATTCCGCCGGCCAGGTGTTGCAGAAACAAAGGCTCGCTAAAACTTTCTGTTGTATGTCCACCACCGGTATAGAACGAACGACCTCCATCAAAATCATGGTACCAGGCAATCGGGTGATCTTTACCATTTTCACCGCCTTCATAGCTATCTTCATCCAGGGTGGCAAGCACTTTCAAACCGGCGTTGATGTTTTTGTAATTATACCACTCATCTGTACGTTCCCATTTTTCAGGAATTCCTTTCATGGCAATATTGCCCGTATCCTTTACGACAACCGTTGCCTTTCGCACATTTGGATTGCCGGGATGACTTTTGAAGTAAGCGCCAACTAACTGATTGTACCATGCCCAGGTGTATTCCGCATCGGCTGCGGCATGTACGCCCAAGTAACCACCCCCAGCTTCTATGTAGCGTTGAAAGGCCACCTGCTGGTCTGCATTAAGAATATTCCCGGTGGTGTTCAAAAAAATTACAGCCCGGTATTTTTTTAAATTGTCTTCATTGAACATTCCCGCATCAGAGGTGGTATCGATCTCAAATTTATTGTCTTTACTTATCTTTTTTATCGCTTCAACACCAGCAGGAATGGACTCATGATGAAAGCCACTCGTTTTTACGAAAATCAAAACTTTCGGGGTAGAATTGGTTTGGCATCCATAGAAAAAAATGATCGCCACCAGGAGGCAAATAACGGGAGCAAGCTTTCTCATCGTTTAATTATAAAAGGTTATAAAAATGAAGGCGAAAGATATTGTAAAATGTTTAATTGACATTTCTAATTATCAATGGGTGAGGGTGACCTTTAAAATTTCAAATTGTTTGTACTTGAGCCGGATTATGGCTTTCCGGCTCCCTTGCTCCGCCGGGTTTGCTTCGTTAATTAGTGTTTGTGGGAACCTGCAATACAACTCAAATAACTCTTCATAAAAAGACGGCGGATTATAACATTGCTTCAACACGGGTTTAAGGGAAATACTGCTAATCATTTTTTACGCATCTTTACCAAACAACCCCTCCTGCATGTACAAATTATTCTTCGAAAGCTTTAATAGAAAGGTTCCGCTCACAGCGGAAGAAGAAAAACAGATCAAACAATATCTGACACCAAAAAAATTGCGCAAAAAACAATATTTATTGCAGGAAGGAGATGTTTGCAGGTCTGTAGCATTTGTTGAGAAGGGTGCCTTACGGGCCTATTCGGTTGACGACAAAGGCGGCGAACACATCATCCAATTCGGGCTGGAAGGATGGACGATCGCTGACCTGTTTAGTTTTTTAACCGGCGAACCAGCGACGTACAACATTGACGCGATCGAAGATTCGGAACTGGTATTGATCAGCAAATCTGCCCAGGAAGAACTATTACAGAGATTTCCTAAGTATGAAACTTTTACAAGATTAAATATTACCGGCGCCTATCTCGCCATGCAACGTCGACTCACTTCCATCATCAGTTTCACTCTTGAAGAGCGGTATACAAATTTCATTTCTCTTTACCCGGATATTGCGCAACGTGTACCACAACACATGATCGCTTCCTACATGGGCCTTACGCCTGAAACCCTAAGCCGGGTTCGCCAGAAGATGATCCGCAGGTAAATTCCTGTTTCTTTTTTCCTGTTGATCTTTGTCAATGTATTTTCTTGTCTAAACACAATGGAACCAGGCTTGCCGTGATAGTAGCTTTGTGTGATCAAATTGAGGATCATGCAAACTAAAAAGACCATAGCCATCATTGGAGCAACCGGGAACATGGGAAGTGCTCTTGCGAGATCCCTCTCCAAAGGAAATTACAGGCTACTCTTAAAAGGAAGTCAGCAAGACATGCTGGATGCATTGGTCCAGGAGATCAAAGCAAATAACGATTCGGCAGATGTCGAGGCGGCGACTTGTCCCGCAGAAGCGAGCTGGGAAGCGGATATCATTATTCTCGCTGTTCCGTTTGCCGCTGAGAAAGAAATTGCGGGCAGAATAAAAGAGGTGGCGAACCAAAAGATCGTGATCAGCATTGCGAACCCGTTCAATGAAAGTTATGATGGATTGGTTACAAAACCGGGCACCAGTGCAGCCGGAGAATTACAACAACTGCTACCTAATTCAAAAATCGTCAAAGCCTTTAATACCACCTTCGCGGCGGATTTTTTAACCCCGGTAATTGCGGGAAAACAAGTTGATGCCTTCATCGCAGGGAATGATGATGAAGCAGTAGCAACGGTATCCGAACTGGTAAATGCAGTTGGTTTTAATCCCGTTGTAGCCGGCGATCTGTCTGTTAGCTCAACCCTGGAAAGTATGCAACTCCTCCTTATCCGGCTGAACATTAAATATCAATACAACTGGTTAGCTGGCTGGAAAATACTACATCACTAAACGTGCACAAATAAGAAAACCTAAATAACAACATATAAAAATTATAAAAAATGAACAAGATCTTAAATGTAAACAACAACACAGTTACAACAGGGATCGCATTACTGGTCGCCCGGGCAGGGATAGCAGCTTTAATGCTAACCCATGGAATTCCAAAATTGATGCTCCTCGTTTCCGGGGCACCCATTCAATTTCCTGCGGTCATGGGGCTAAGCGCATCAGTGTCCCTGGGCCTCGCAGTTTTTTCAGAAGTAGTTTGTTCCATTTTTATCCTGCTTGGATTAGGAACCAGGTTGGCAACTATTCCGCTTATTGTTACGATGATGATCGCGGCGCTTTTTATTCATGCCGCTGATCCCATCGCTATTAAGGAATCTGCCTTGCATTACCTGCTGGTGTACGTGTTCCTGCTGATTGCAGGAAGCGGAAAATATTCGCTTGATTTTTTATTGAGTCGAAGCAGCAAAGTTTCGATCGCTGAAAAACCACAAAGTCCAACACCTTCTTTTGCAGTCATTAACAGTTGAGGTTAGCAAACCGATAGATCGAATTTGAAAAACAATTTTGAAACAATGCATTAATCAAGGCGCGGGCATGAAGAGAGCACAATTCATAAAAACAATCGCAACAGGAGGAGTAGGTATGACAACATTATCCGCTTTTAAAAACTTTACCGCCAATTTAAATGAACAGGACCAGGCTATGCCGGTTTTGTTCATTGGCCATGGGTCGCCCATGAATGGTATTGAAGACACAGCATTTAGCCGGAGGTGGACGCAGATGGCGAAGGAGATCCCAACACCGAAAGCGGTATTGGTGGTATCAGCGCATTGGTTCACAAAGGGAACGCAGATCACTGCAATGGACTTTCCAAAAACAATTCATGACTTTGGCGGTTTCCCGCAAGCGCTTTTTGAGGTTCAATACAAAGCGCCAGGGAATGCATTGTTAGCCAAAGAAACCGCTGCGCTGCTTCATTCTGCCAACGTGGGTTTAGATCATGATTGGGGTTTAGATCATGGTACCTGGACGGTCGTGCGCCATATGTACCCGCAAGCCAACATCCCCGTTTTGCAACTGAGCATAGATCATTCGAAAGGACCACAATATCATTACGACCTTGCAAGGGAACTGCAGGCGTTGCGAAAAAAAGGTGTGTTGATTATCGGGAGTGGAAACATGGTCCACAACCTGAGAATGGTTGCCTGGGACAAATTGAACGAACCGGAATATGGATATGATTGGGCCCTGACGATCAATGAAAAATTTAAAAGCCTGATTCTGTCAGGAGACCATCAGCCCTTGATCAACTACGCAAGCCTTGGGAAAGAAGCATTGCTTGCGATTCCAACACCTGAACATTACCTGCCGCTGATGTATACCCTCGGTTTAAAAACAGCCAACGACAATGTTTCATTTTTTAATGATAAGGCCGTAGGCGGTTCCTTAACTATGACCTCGGTGAAACTGGGATAGGCCGCCAGGATATCTATCATGCCCGGTTAAAATAGTTGTCCCTCCCGGTGAAGTAAAAAAACTTGTGATGTTTTTATCTTAAAAAATGCATAGAAAATTTCCTGGGATTATTCATTGTCAATTGCAAACCCCAAGACATCTATTGACCGGGTAAAAATATTTTTACATCCGGGTGTATTTAAGGGAAATGGAAAGTCAGTGAATTTGAAGCGCTTACTTTGGATTTCTTTTTTGTTTTAACCCGCCGTTTTTATAGAGGTAGTCCGCAGTTTGGTAATAGGCTATGGCCTCATTGATGAGAGAGTTTGATGCCGGAAAATATGTTTGCTCATTGGTAAGTTTATTATAGTGAAAAGATTCAGTTTTTTGGTGCGGGCTTAGCACGACCACACTGTCTTTTTTTATGTAGGCGAGTCTTTGATAAGTGCCAACGAAACTGCGCTCTTCGTAAGCTGCCGATAAAACATCTTTTCCAAAAAAATTACTTTCATAATTCCAGTGGAGCAATGCAAAAAGGGTAGGATATAAATCAATTTGTGAGCATAGTTTATCGATGGTTTTGGCCTCGGCGTGCGGCAGGTTCCAGATCATCGCAGGAATCTGGTACTTAGAAATATCAATGTCTGTTTTCCCCGCGCTGTTAGCACAATGATCGGCAACGAAAATAAATATGGTGTTTGCAAACCAGGGTTGGGAGCTCGCTTTACGAATAAATGCACCAACTGCATAGTCCGTGTATTTCACCGCAGCATCACGTCCGGCACCCGGAGGTATATCGATCTTTCCTGCAGGGAAAGTAAAGGGCCGGTGATTTGATGTGGTCATGACAAAATCATAAAATGGTTGCTGACTCCTGAATTTCAGGTTCGCGTCCTGGAGCACGGCATCATACAGATCCTCGTCGCAAATTCCCCAGGCATTTTGAAAGTGTACCAGGCTATCCGGAATGGTATTTCTTCCCGCTGCAAAATGATCCAACTCAAGCGCTTCTCGCCCCTTATCGTAGATGGTATACCCGTTACCGCCAAAAAATTGATTCATATTATCGAAGTAGCCGTCTCCGCCGTAGAAAAAAGCATTCTCATATCCTTTCGCCTTAAACACATTTCCCACAGTACAGAGACTATCATTGTTTTTTCTCCGGACAATGCTGCTACCCGGGGTGGGAGGGATGCAAAGAGAAAGCGCTTCCATGCCCCGTACAGTTCTTGTCCCTGTCGCGTAAAGGTTATCAAAATGAATGCTCTGCTTCCAGAACGAATCAAGATTTGGTGTTAAATTCTGAGTGTTACCAAACGCTCCCATGAATTCCGCGCTGAAACTTTCGATGGTGATCATGATCACATTTGGTTTCAACATTTCTCCTGTTCCTGGGATGTGCCGGGAGATAGAAAATTGATTGCTGTCGTTAATGAAACCTGGTTCGTTCAATTCATTACGCACAATTTCAAAAGCCTGCTTATTGGGTATGAGTTTGTAAAAGTCCTGGTAACTCAAATCATTGTTTTTAAAAGCCGCGAAAAAGGAGAAAATACCGGCTTTCGCTAGTTCATTCTGGACGCGGTTCCTGCTCTTTTCAGCCAGGCTATTCGGAATTAATAATACATAGAAGATGCTAGCCGCTAGAATAATTACAGATAGGATCGCCCGCTTGTACAATTTAAGGGTGCCTTGAAAACTATACGCGAAGTAGCCAAGCCGGGCGAATAAAAAAGTAATAAAAAATGTCAGGAGTAAAACCCCACCGATCAAAAGCGGGAGCGGGTATGATTCATTGATGTTACTTACTACCTCATACGTATACACGAGGTAATCTACCGCTATGAAATTGAACCGGCTTTCAAACTCCTGCCAAAAAGTGAATTCTGCAAAAAAAGACAGGATCATTACCAGCGCGGCAAGCACAAAGCAGGTGTAAGTGATGATCTTGTTTGCCAACGCATTATTGAATTTTACGGGGAGTATCAGCAAGTACAAGGCGTAAGGAGTTACTGTGAAAGCAGCTACGCCGATGTCAAAGATTAATCCAATGCTGAATATCCTTGCCAGCGAAAAAAGAGTGAGTTCAGCTTTATCATGTGATGTTAAAAGGAGGCCTGTTCTTACCAGCATTGAAGACATGATATAGAAAAGGGCAAAACGAAATAGAACACTGTATGTATTTTTCATGTTATTGATACAGTTGGATAAAAATTTAAGATCAAACCCAGGACAATGCTAGTCCGGCCATACAAAGGATCCCTGGTTCAGGACGCCGACACAACCAACCTTATGATCTCTTTTTTTATGCGGGTTGTGCAAAAGAATCCCCGGGTTTGCCCCTTAATTAATTGCAAGTACCAACCTAATTCTGTCGAAATACTGAAGTGGGTTTTATTTACTTTGTTTTGCCCAGGTCCATCTGATCGCGAGATTAACGACGCGTCCGTCAATAGGCGCCCATAAGGGCTTAAACGACGGGTTGAGCATTGAACCGGTATATAATGCCTCGTGTTTGCTTTGGCGATAGTCTAGCAAATTTTCGCAGTTAAGCACAACAGATATTGCATCACCGAACTTTTTTTCTACCAGCCCTGCCAGGAACAAATAACCGGCAGTTTTGCTGTCTCCATCTCTAAACTGCGGCCCTGTATAAGAGCCTTCGAGGCCGAAACGCCACAGGTCTCCAATTTCATGCACTATCACAAATGCAAATCGGTTCTTTGGAGTGAGCGGCATAAACTTATTTTGTTGCAAATAATTCCTGTTAACTATTGTAAAAGTGTAGCCCAAATAAAGTTCCCAATCCTCCTGGTGAAATTGTATGTAACTATCAAATCCTTTACTCTTAATATTTTTCCCGGCATTACTAAAAGCCACTTGTTCGTTTGCCAGTACGGTAGCAATAACCGGGTTCTGTACCTGTGTTAAAAAAAAGGTGTGGTTGATGAATAAAGAACTATGTGGGCTGAAGTTTTTTTTGAAGTTCAATTCTGCGTTATAACCTACCGACTTTTCTGCTTTGATTTCTTTCGGCAAGGGTAAGATATTTTCAATTTCATAATCTACATTCTGAGGAGATAGGGCATTGGGAGTTTTGTATCCAAATCCCATTCCCGCACGGGTAGCCCACTGTTCATTAAAGCGGTGAAATACTGCGATGCGAGGCAGAAAGAAATTTCCATATGTAAAATGGTGATCTGATCGAAGACCGAGTTCCAGGGTAGTATGGAGTGTCAATTTGCCGTTGTATTGCGCAAATGCACCGATGGTGTTGTTTGCAAAATTATCCAATTGGAGGGCGGTTCCTTTGAGTTTCTTAAAACGGTCACCTGTGGCATTAATGCCTGTTACCAAACTGTGCATTTCTTTCGAAATTGAATACGATGCCTCAGTGAAATAATTTAGCTGGCTTCCTTCGAAAGAATTTTTGTTAGTATAAATGGAACGGCTGAACGAGCTAATGCCTGCTTTCAATTCCAATTTTTGGCCGTTTCCCAGGTCTTCGCTCACGAGCAGATCGAAAGTATTTCGGTTCGTGTTATTTTTTTCGAAGAACTGGTGATTGGCGCTGGCTGCCGATCTAATCACCTGCATATCCCCGCCGGTTCTTTTTTCAAAACTGCCGGTATACCCGGCGGCAATGATTGTATGATCGCCGGGATAAAAAAATAGTTTCGGATGAAGTATTATCGCGGTTGTTTTTGCAACGTCGGAGAACCCATCTTTGTTGACGTCAACTGCTTGCTGATTGGTTACACCACCAAAGAACTTGTAACCATAATGTTTGTTGCGTTTAGCAATGTATGTATTGAGGTTGGTTTCATTTAGTGTTGAGTGATTGAGTGTCAAAAGTCCTTCTTGTTGAAAGGTTGGCTTTCTTGAAATCAAATTGATCAAACCGCCAATGGCTCCACCTCCATAAAGTGTAGAAGCCGATCCTTTTATTAATTCAACTTGTTTTAAGTCGAGCGGGGGAATAGTGAGTATGCCAAAGCCGCCACTAAAGCCGTCAAAAAGTGGAATGCCGTCTCTTAAAATCTGGGTGTAACGCCCATCCAGTCCTTGAATCCTGACATTTGCATTTCCGGAAACAGCTGAGGATTGCTGTATTTGGATCCCGCTGATATCTCCCAAAATGCTGGCTATATTTCCCGGTTTAATTACATTTTCTTCGTTCATCTCTTCGCTGCCCAGCACCTCAACTTTCAACGGCGAGTTTTCAATACGTTGGTTACTGCGGGTAGATGAAACAATAATCACCTCATCCAGGTTTTGCTCATCGGGTTCTAACAACACTTCATAAAGGCTTGTGCCGGGAATAGTTGTCACCAACTCAAATGGCTTATAAGCAATGCTTGTTATTGAAAAATGATGCAGGCCAGGTTGTAATACCCTTACCAAACATGCACCTGCGGAATCTGTTGTAAGCACAATACCTCCTCTTTCTGAGATGTTGGCGCCGGAGACCGGGCGCTTTGTCTGCGGGTTCGTAACGATAATTCTTAACGAATCCTGGGCTTTTAACGGCGCAATAAAATAAATGCTCAGCAACAGGATACAAATTCCTTTCATGACCAGTAAGAATGATAAACTTTAAAATTGTTTATCAATTCTGGGGAAAAACTGAAGATGTGATTGTGTGATATGAATAATTACTTTCCAGGAAAGCGAACAGAAAAAACATGCATGCTATTAGCGTACTGGTAATCCAGCGCATAACCGCTCATTTCGCAAATTTGCTTCACAATGGATAGGCCGAGACCATTGCCATCTTCCCTGGTTTCAGGATGGCGATAAAATCGATCGAATATTTTGGTTTTATCTAAAGCGGGTAACCCGGAAGTGTTCGAAATGATTAGTTCTGAGCTGTCAAGCTGCAGCACAATTCGTCCCCGTTCTTTGTTGTAACGAATCGCATTTCCGACCAGGTTGCTGATAAGTATTTCTGCAAGCTGGTTATGAAAAGTGCTGGAAACCGGCACAGTTTTCAATTCAATGGAGAGGTCTTTCAAAACGATGAGATCCTGTAACTCGTCCAGTCGCTGTTGAACCAATACATCCCATTCAACTTTTTCATTTAATGCAAATCGGTCACTCTCGATCTTTGTGAGCAACAGTAAAGATTGATTTAAACGTGATAGCTTTTTTGCAGCGTTCTCTATGCTTGAAATGGTGGAACCGTGAACTTCCAGGAGTGCTTCATCCTGAATGAGTGATTCGGTGTTGACGGCTATAACAGCAAGCGGGGTCTGCATTTCGTGAGCCGCATTGCCGGTAAATTGTTTCAGTGCCTGGAAGTCTTGTTCTACATGAGTCACCATCGCATCCACACAATTATTTAGTAGGTTAAATTCAGTGATGTTTGTTTTTGGCAGATTCAATTGCCCGTTGCCATTCAGTTGATAATTGCTTATTTGATCTATACTTTGATAAAATGGTTGCCATAGTTTGTTTAAAACGATCCTGTTAATGATCAAAGTGGTTAATAGGGAGAGCCCGATCATTCCTGTCGCTATCAAAGCAATGAGGTTAAGAAAACTGTTTTTTTGGTCCTGCGATTTGTCGACGGTTACTTTATAATGCAAACCATTCACTTCTATCCCAAATACGAGTTCCCGAATCCATTCTAATTTGGCTTGCCGTTGGTTCCAGGCTTTCTTTGAAACCAGCTTTTGTTCAACTGGCAGTTCAGCCTGTGAAAAGTAAACCTGCTGATCCCTGGTGTTTGTGATTTCTGGTAAACTATTGTGCGTCTTTACGAAATGAGTGATCTCTTCTTTTTCTGAGTTTAGCACCTGGTTTATTTCCTGGGTCAAAACATGGTCTAACACGAAATAAAATGCGGAACAGCCAACCAGGAATATAATGATAGAAGAGCCCAGGTTCAGCCTGCTGTAGCGGGTAAACATTTTCATGCCTGCGAAAATTTATAACCGATCCCATAAATGCTTTGTATATAATCTCCGCCGCCAGCGAGCAGGACTTTTTTCCGAAGATTTTTTACATGGGTGTAAAGAAAATCATGGTTGTCAGCCAGGTCCATATCATCTCCCCAAAGATGTTCGGCAATGGAACTTTTTGAAAGCACCCTGTTTTTGTTGATGATGAAATATAAAAGCATGTCGTATTCTTTTGGCGTGAGCTGGAGAGGTTGATTGTTAATTGAAACTGTTTTTGCCGGGATGTCAATAAGGATATCTTCAAAAAAAAGCTGGTTGTTTCCCTGCAGGCTTTTTCTCCGAATGATGGCAGCAATCCGTGCACCAAGTTCCGGTAGATGAAATGGTTTGGTCAGGTAATCATCGGCACCAAGTTCAATTCCGGCGATCTTATCGTCGAGTTCGTTCCTGGCGGAAATGATGATAACACCATCGCTCTTTCTATTTGCCTTTAACTGTTGCAATAAGCGGAGACCGCTTCCGCCGGGGAGCATTATATCGAGAATGATACAATCATACTCATAGCATTCTGTTTTTTCCACCGCATCCTGGAAATTGTTGACCGATTCACACAGGTAACCTCTTCCAACGAGGTAATCAACAATATTTTTATTCAGTGAGGGCTCGTCTTCTACGATCAACAGTTTCAATTGCTTTTTTTACGAAGGAAGTTACAACAGTTGAATGATTGTGAAAATCTCAAACGCTGTTGCCATATAGGGCAACTATTAAATCTCGGCAAAGCCGACCAATAATAATATGACTTGAAGAACTTAAACGGGCGTTACCCTTCATCATGCACAGATGAGAAATTTGGTAGGGTGTTTTGAGTAACCCAGATCCAGGGCCTGGCTGGTTGCATAAGAAAAATCTAATGGGAGGGTACCAAAAAAATAGCCCCCCGGTAGAAACCGGGGGGAATTTAACGATTGCTTGCTATATGAAAATCTTAATGATTATTTGTTAAATCAACCTTGACTGCCCTATATTTGCGATCCGAACGATTGATTGCTTTCTTTATACCTACTTCTTATCCCCTCTTTCTTGTACAAAGCTAAGAGGGGTTTTTATTTTACCAAGGACAAGTTTATTGGGTTTTCATGATGGTAAACAGCAGTGTTTTTTCCTAAAAATCACACTGGGCTTACATTTCGTGCTGCAAGCGTCTTGATGCCCATTGTGTATTTAGTACATATTATTTATGTTTAAACATCGATTTTGTGTTGATTTTCACGCATTTTCCACTGAATCAAGGGTTAAGCTGTGTCTTTTGTCGATTCAACCAAGGTGTTTTTGTTCAAAAACCGCTGATAATTTGCAAGTAACATGAAGGGCGTGAGATAAGTCAAACAGGTCCAAACGGTTAAATAGTTTTTCTTTGCATTTCAATCGACTTTAGAGAATTGCAAACGCTATGGTTTAAAAGCGATCTGCAGGACCGTCATAAATCAACCACCATTATGAATCATATATATCCCTCGCTGTACCAGGTTAATACCCGTACCTGGCTGACGCAATTGTCAGCAGGTTTAGGAACAAGGGCCAGGCTTGATGATATTCCCGACGAAGCACTAGACGAATTTGCCGCCATGGGCTTTGATTGGATCTGGTTTTTGAGCGTTTGGCAAACCGGCGAAATTGGAAAACGAATCTCCCGGGAGCACCCGGACTTCCAAACTGAGTTTAAAGAGACCCTGCCGGATCTTTCTATGGATGACATTGGTGGATCGGGCTTTGCCATTGCCGGCTATCAAGTTCACGAAGACCTGGGTGGACCCGAATCCCTTGCGCGGCTGCGCAGCAGGTTGAAACAACGTGGTTTAAAACTCATGCTTGATTTCGTGCCCAATCACATGGGACCGGATCATCCCTGGGTGCAGGAGCACCCGGATTATTTAATTCCAGGTACCGAGGATTTATTGAAAGCGCAACCCCAGAATTATACGCGATTGAGAAGCGGGGAAAAAGAATCCATTTTTGCCTTTGGACGCGATCCTTATTTTTTTGGTTGGCCGGATACTGTTCAACTCGACTTTAGTAACCCCGAAGTTGGAAAGGCGATGCTTGCGGAATTGATCAACATTGCCAACCAATGTGATGGTGTACGGTGCGATATGGCAATGCTGTTATTACCTGAAGTTTTCAAAGGAACCTGGGGCAGGGATATGCAACCGTTCTGGCCGGTCGCAATCCCGGCAGTTCATGAACAGTTTCCTGCCTTCCTATTTATGGCTGAAGTGTATTGGGAAATGGAATGGGCGCTGCAGCAGGAGGGTTTCGATTATACCTACGATAAAAGGTTGTACGATCGCTTGCTCGAAGGCGAAGCAACGCCGGTCCGGGAGCATTTTTACGCCGGTCTGAACTACCAGGATAAGTTAGTACGCTTTCTTGAAAATCATGATGAGAAACGGGTTGCGACAGCCTTCGAAGAACCCAAACACAAAGCCGCAGCGGTGCTGACTTTTTTGTCCCCGGGATTAAGGTTATTTTACCAGGGACAGTTTGAAGGGCGGAGAAAAAAGGTGTCCCCACATTTGGTCCGGGGGCCGCAAGAGGAGCCAGACCTGGGTATTAAAAACTTCTATGACCAGTTGCTGGACTTGCTGAAGAAACCAATTTTTAAAACGGGTAACTGGCAATTGCTTGATACCGTTTCTGCCTGGTATGGCAACGAATCATTTAATGCCTTCGTGGCTTTTGGGTGGGAGTCAGGTGCAAACGATCGCGTGTTGGTTGTCGTAAATTTTGCATCCCATGCCAGCCAGTGTTTTGTTCGGTTACCATTCTCAGCATTGCCAGGTAATTCGGTTGTATTCAAAGACCTCCTCGGTGCCGCGAGTTACGAACGACAGGGTGAGGGCCTGGCCGTAACAGGGCTTTTCCTGGATATGGAGGCATGGGGATACCATGTTTTTGAGGTTAGCTACAAGTAAAATTTCGAGGTACACCTTTCTGAATCTTAGAAACCAAGGTTTAGATAATTATGACATTTTTAATGGTAACTATCGTAAACGGGTAAACGAATTCCTTCGTGATAACGCTATAAAAAGTTTGCAAGGGTTCAACAACTACAAAGCCCGGAAAAGGATAACCCAACGGGGTTCCATTTTCCGGGCTTACACTTTAAAAAAGCCTCATTCCTCAGATTACTGAGAGCAGACTTGTTTACCAATATTCTCCTTCTGCCCTGCGATATTATTATGTTCTCCTGTTGTACAAAATGCCAACCACCAATAAAAGCAAAGGTGAGAGGTTAATTAGGAGTGGATAATTACCTTCCTGCATCAGGTAGGTGTGTTTTAGAAAAGCAATATTTACCAATACCCCGATGGTTAGAATCATGTTGTTCAGTGGAACTTTATTTTCTTTTTGCAGCATGATCGTTCTTTTATTTTTCAGGCATTCCTTCTTGATTGATTTCCCGTTGCACGATATCGTACTGGTAAGCAAAGCAAGTATTTGGGATGCCCAACTTGTTATAAATTTTGAGAGTAGCATGTACACCCAGGCTCCGACAGGCGCATGTTGAGATTGCAGACTTTTATCTGAATGCCGCAGCGGCCTTGTAGGAAATCCAGTGGAGCACAGAACTAGCTCCGAAAGTCCTTATAAGTTGAAAAGAAGTAAAGCCTGTTACAAAATGGGAAGAATTCGGTGAAGGAATTAATATAACAGTCGTGGGTATTCGTCACTAAAAGAGTGATGGCGGTGAGTTGGATGATATGTTTACCCGGCCGATTCATTTATTCAAATATACTAAAATTAAATGCAGGAAACATTTTTGTGAGCAGTCAAATTGCTAAATAAATCAGAAAAAAATACCATGTATTATGGTGCGAAAATAGTCGCCGAATTGGTCCAGGAAAATGGTTATGAGCCTGCAGATCAGGTTAGAGATGCAAATAATAATCCTGCAGGAGTTCGGTGAAATGCGTGCTGTATACCTGGGCTTCTTTAATAACCATTTCAGTTTTTTCTGCCGCCTGCTTTTTTCTTCCAAGCACCAACATGCCCCGAAAAAATGGATGAGCCTTGGTGTGTTTTACCAGCGTTAATTTTTGGAGATGAAGATCAACCCCAGCCGCTATTTTTATAAAAGGATCTACGCGATGATAAGGAAGTAGTACGGCGAAATTTCCATCTGGTGCTAACCATCGATCAACCAGTCCTGCCAGCTGCTCCAAGGTCAAACCTGTATCATGCTTAGCTGCGTTTTTTCCACTGTCTGGAGATCTCAGATCGGCTTCAAAAAACGGCGGGTTAGAAAAGATCAGCCCGTATTTTTTTTCAGTCGGGTAGTCCAGGGCATCACCTTGAAACAATGTTAAGCGGTCCTTCCAGGGAGAAGCTAAAAAATTTTCAGTGGCTTGTTTTGCTGCCGCCGGGTCGATTTCAAGCGCCTCAATACACAGCTGCGTTTTTTGCGCCAGCATGAGACTTAAAAGACCCGTACCAGTTCCAATATCTATTGCTGTTTGCTCAGCGACCTTGCCATTTTCATGAAACCAATCGGCAAGATAAGCTCCAAACAGGCAGGCATCGGTACATACCTTCATACTACACTGATCCTGGTGAATGGTAAACTGCTTAAATTGGAAATAGGTGTTAGACAAAATATCGGGAGCGTTTTGATTTTGCTACCATTCCGCCCGGGCGGTTGGGCTCACATTTAACGACACAAAATCTTTTTCTAAAAATTTATAGTAGGCAGTAATGGCGATCATTGCGGCATTGTCGGTGCAGTATTCAAATGCCGGGATAAACGTTCGCCAGCCGAGTTGTTCGCCGGTCTCGCGGAGTGCTTTCCTTAAGCCACTATTAGCGCTCACGCCTCCTGCAATACAAACATCTTTGATGCCTGTTTCTTTCGCCGCTTTGCGGAGTTTGTTAATAAGAATGCTGATAATTCTTGCCTGGATCGACGCACAGATATCAGCCAGGTTTTCCGAAATAAATTGGGCTTGTTCTCCTGGTGTGGCGGTGAACGACTCTTTAAAAACATTGCTGCTACCGGCATTTTTGAGGAAATATAGGATCGAGGTTTTAAGGCCGCTGAAACTAAAATTTAAGCCTGGTATTTGCGGTTCCGGAAACTGGAAGCGTTTCGCGTTACCGTTAGCAGCGTATTTATCGATCAAGGGTCCTCCAGGGTAGGGAAGGCCTAACAACTTGGCAGACTTGTCAAAAGCTTCGCCTGCCGCATCATCAATGGTTTCACCGATCACTTTCATTTTTGCGGGTGACTCGCACAACACGATCTGCGTGTGCCCGCCACTGACCGTGAGGCATAAAAAAGGAAACGCTGGTCGATCATCAGGAATGAGATTGGCCAGCACATGTGCCTGCATGTGATGCACGGCTATTAACGGTTTATCAAGGGCAAGCGCCAATGATTTTGCAAATTGAGCACCTACCAGCAGGGAGCCGATCAAACCGGGCGCCTGGGTAAATGCAATAGCGTCTATGCTTTCCAGTGATATTGGGCGTGGTGAATTTTCACCGGCTTTTTTGATAGCCGCATCTATCACTGGAACAATATTTTGAAGGTGGGCCCGGCTGGCCAGTTCAGGTACAACCCCGCCATATTTTTCATGCACCGCCTGGTTGGCAATGATGTTTGACAAAATGCGGCCATCGGCACAAATAGACGCAGATGTTTCATCACAGGATGATTCAATTGCAAGAATCAACGCCGGGGAAGTGGGTGTTGCTAAATCTGTTCCCGAATCCATGGTTATCAAAAAGAAAGAGTGAAATGATGAAATAAACGAAGCGTGAAAGGTTATTATTTACTCCTGATAGCAACGACCGGGTCCATTCTAGCGGCCCTGGAAGCTGGGAAAATTCCTGCAACCATGCCGACAACCAGGCAGATGATCACCGTACTCACGAGCAATGGAACAGATATATATACCGGGAAATTCAACGGACCTGAAAGTATCAGGGTGAGTATCCAGACAAAAAATAAACCGAATGCTCCCCCAAGGAGACAAAGAATCGCAGCCTCCAACAAAAACTCAAAAAGTATGCTTGCGCTTTTTGCCCCGATCGCTTTTTTAAGACCGATCAAACTGGTGCGTTCTTTTACGGTTACAAACATGATATTGGCAATTCCAAACATGCCTACGATCAGGCTTACAACACCGATCATGCCACCAACAATATTTACGGTTCCAAATAACCCCGTGATCGCCTGGCTAAAGGCTTCGACACTATTCAACGAAAAATTATCCTCGGTTGTTGGGCTCAGGCGGCGGACTTGTCGCATAATTCCTTTCAGTTCATCCATCAGGGCAGCAGGCGTTACGTTCTCTTTCCCTTTGGCAATCAGCACCGGGTTAGCATAGTTTTCAGCAATGATCTGTTTAGAAAATTTATAGGGTAACATGATACAATTATCATAATCCCACCCGATAAAATTCTTTCCTTCTTTTTTAATCACGCCTACGATGTATACCCGCTTTCCTTTGATCTCGAAATATTTTCCCAGCGCCC
>JAURWD010000018.1 GCA_030655145.1 Ferruginibacter sp. | reverse complement strand
TTTATAGAGCACGGCATGCGTAAGTGTATCTGACGACGGCCGCAGCTTTCCCTCGACGGTCTTTCCGTCGAAATCCACGATCACCATTTTTTCGGGAGACAGATCATTGTAGGGTACGCCACTTGGCTTGATCGCAAATACGCCCTGGGAACGATCTGCAGCGCTGACATTTCCAAAGGTGAAAAGCACCAGCCCCAGTTGTGGCAGTTGCATGTTTGCCGCGTAGGCAGCTTCTTGAATATCCTGGTATTTAGACATGAGCAGACGCTGGTTCAGGTTGATTGATCTGTATTTTATTTTCAACAAAACTTCCAAAATCTTTATAGGCCTGGAAGCGTTTACTGTACAAAGCCACTCTTGCCGGGTTGGGAACATACTCCGCATCGAATCCCTGGCCCATGGCGACCATGGCATCTTCTACTTTCGGGTAGATCCCTGCGGCGGTAGCCGCAAACATCGCAGCTCCCAGCGCACAGGTTTGTTCAGAGCGATGGATACGTATCGGCATGTTCATCACATCCGCCATCATCTGCATAATGAAGGGCGATTTTTTTGCAACCCCGCCGATGCCGATCAAACCTTTTACTGGTACACCTTGTTCATTAAAGCGATCAACAATTGCCTTCGCTCCAAAACAGGTGGCCTCAGCAATGGCTCTAAATATCCGGGGGGCGTCGGTGCCAAGATCCAGGCCCGACAGGGCGCCCTTTAATAACTGGCTGGCATCCGGCGTGCGCCGGCCATTTAACCAATCAAGCGCCAACTCACTCTCTTCATCCGGAACAATTTGTTCCGCCTGGCGACTCAATTCCGCAATGATATTACCGGTTGCTTCTTCGATTAATTTTTGTGCCGTATCCGGATCAACAAGTGAAGATTTCGGAAGTAACTTTTGTAAAGGCCAGGCAAGAATATTTCTAAACCAGGCATAAGCATCACCAAAAGCCGACTGGCCGGCTTCCATGCCCATCATTCCGGGAATGACGGAGCCCGGCACCTGGCCGCAAATACCCTGCACCAATTTCCCTTCCACTTCATTCATTGGCGCAACCAACATGTCACAGGTAGAGGTACCCATCACCTTGCTCAGGTGGTAAGCCTCGATCTGTCCGCCTACTGCACCCATATGGGCGTCAAATGCTCCAACTCCGATCACTACGCCGGGGTGAAGGCCTAATTTTTCTGCCCATTGCTGGGAGATCTTCCCTGCAGGTTTATCCGAGGTATAAGTTTTTGTAAAAAGATTATTGGTAAATCCATCGAGCAATGGATCAAGGGTTGTAAAAAATTCATTGGGAGGAAGCCCGTTGTATTCGGCACTCCACAAGGCTTTATGACCGGCACTGCAAACTCCTCGCTTCATCTCAGCGGCGGACTTGCCGCCTACCAATAAGAATGGGATCCAGTCGCAATGCTCTACCCAGGAATGGGTAGCGTTACGCACTTTTTCATCTACGCGAAGGATGCGGAGCAACTTTGCCCAAAACCATTCTGACGAATAAATTCCCCCAACAAACTGGAGATAATTTGTATCGAAATTATTTGCATGCGCATTTATTTCAGCGGCCTCGCCGGTGGCTGTATGGTCTTTCCACAATACAAACATCGCATTGGGATTATTTTCGAACTGCGGAAGCAATGCCAGCGGGGTCCCCGTTTCGTCCACTGCAACCGGGGTTGAGCCGGTAGTGTCGACCGATATTGCTTTTACGTTTGCCGTAACCGCGGGTCCGGCTTGCTGCAGGCAGCTTTTAATCGTGTGTTCTAATCCTTCCACATAATCCAACGGATGCTGTCGGAATTGATTGATGGATGGGTCACAGAACAAAGCGTCTTTCCAGCGGGGATAATAAAAAACGGAGGAGGCAATTTCGTTTCCGTTTTGCGCATTTACGATGATGGAGCGAACAGAATCAGTTCCGTAGTCAACTCCTATTACATATTGGTCACTCATATCTTGCAGGCAATTGTATTCCAAATATAGAAATTATTTGTACAAATGACAATTATTCTAAAAAATTATTTGTTCTGCCGAAAAGAAGGGTTTGGCGTAACGTGCAAGATGCTTCCACCATAACCAAGGAAAAGTATTTCCAACCGATCCCTGTTGAACCTGGGCTTATTATAAACTACTGGACAATGTCTGAATCGCTTATCAATTCGTCCTGCTGAAATTTTGAAAGAGTGTCTTTATGCCTGAGAATCTTAATTAGCTGGATCAAGGCTGTGAGGGAAAAAATTCCCCCGATCACCCAGTTCAGGTATTGCTGGCTGTTGGCGATGCTCTCCACCAGCAACTTACCTCCGAATATAAACACAGAGTTGCCGGCCAGGGTTCCAAACCCGATACCCAGGATGTAGATGTTATAAAAGCTCTGGCGGGGAATCAAGATCTGTTTGGTGAAAAGGACGGTGCTCCAGCCAAACCAAAACGGGATCTGTACGGGATTGATGGCGCACATTAACATGCCCAATAAAAAGCGATGGATCCCCAGTTGGAGAAAGCCGTTTTTTTGTATCCCGGAAGCGTCAGTTTTGACTGCGGCAACAAAACTACCGACGGCAAGGGCAACCATAATTCCGAGCGTAACCCACTCCATTATTTTCATGAGTTTGTACTGCTTGCGCACCCAGTCGATACCAACCAGCGAGATACGCACATAGATCATCTCTATGAATAATGAACCGAGCGAGAACCAGATGGCATGGGCCAGGCTTTCCTGGATGCCGATCTGCATGGCCGCAATGTTTAAAGTTCCCAATGGCAGGGAACCAAGGAAACTGATGAGCATTCCCCACAAAAAAACGTTGACGATTTTCGGCACGCCGCAAAGATAAGGGCTTGAATAAGCGAGTGTAAAGCAGGAAGCGGCTTATTTTTTCGCGAGCACTTTCAGGTTGATAACAACCTTGTTTTGGAGAGAGATACTTTTATCGCCCACTTTATAATCCAGGCGATCTATGGTGAATTCGCCATCAAACAAGTACCCCCCGTCATTGGGAGTGGCGGAAAAGCCGAATTCCACCGGGCGGGTAGTTCCTTTGATGGTAAGGTCCGCAAACATATAATAGCGGCCCTTGGTTGAAGAGGGCGTCACCTTCGTACTTTTTAAACTGATGATGGGAAATTTAGCCAGGTCAAAATATTCGTCTTCCTTCAAATGCTCATCCCGCATCTCGCTGTCGGTATCTAGTGTTGAGACATCGACGGAAACTTCAAAACCTGCAGTTGACAATTTCGCGGGATTGAAATTGATCTTTCCACGGAGACCGGTAAAGTCACCCCCTGTCTTAATGGCAAAGTTCTTGATTGTAAAATGTACTTTGCTTCCGGCATCTGTTGGTGTGTAAATATCTTGCCCAACAGAAACAAACGTAATTAAAACTGACAGCAGCAGTGCCAACCCTTTGCGCATAAATTTTTTTTTAAAGATACAAGGACTCATTAATTGTTATCGGTTTAACATGTTAAAACTATTGATACCGGGTTCTGAATGCGCTGGACGCATTTCAAACCCCTCAATTTACTTCAGTATATTTCCAACTAATTTTCGGAATATATGCTGTTAAAATCGACCGTGCAATTGTTGCGCCTTCACTTTTCTTTTTTCCTGATGCCGGTTTATTGGTTCGCTCTCAGCCAAACTGTTCACATCAACATACAACATGCCATTTTAGTTTTTATCATCCTCCACTTGCTCGTTTACCCCGCCAGCAACGGTTACAATAGTTTTATGGATCGGGATACCGAAAGTGTGGGCGGTATCAGGAACCCGATGCAACCGACAAAACAATTATTTTTCGTCAGCATCGCGTTGGATCTTGTTGCCTTAGTCTTAAGCCTGTTTATCAGTTATTGGTTTTTCTTCGGGCTCCTTGCCTACATAATTGCGTCCAGGGCTTACAGTTACCGTGGAATTCGTTTGAAACAATATCCACTGTTGGGTTACCTCACAGTGATTCTTTTCCAGGGTGCGGTTACTTTTTTCCTGGTGATGCATGGCAGCAGTGAAAACAAAACCCTGAATATTCCTGTTATGGGCATGATTGCTGCTTCTTTATTGATTGGGGGATTTTACCCGCTTACGCAGATCTACCAGCATAAGCAGGATAAAGAAGATGGGGTGACCACGTTGAGCTACCGGTTGGGCTATGAAGGCACATTTATTTTCACCGCGATCGTATACTTTTTTGCGGTAACCAGTCTTGCCATATTGCTTATTTCAGGATTACAGCAAACAGCGTTTTTCATCATACAAATCTTTTTTATACCTGTGCTCGTATATTTTTTTTGGTGGTTTATGCAAGTAAGAAAAAATCATGAAGCAGCAAATTTCACCAACACTATGCGCATGAATGTACTCGCCTCTATGTGCACCAATGCCGCATTTATTACATTATTTTTAATTGAAAAGTCTTGAGTAAAATTGTATCGATAGCAACGGGCGTCCCTCCATTTAAACACCAGCAAGAAGATATCTGCAAGTTTGCGGACCAGGTTTATTGCGGAGATGAACAGGAAAGCAGGAAGATGAAATTTCTTTACCGCCATAGCGGGATAAACACCCGGTATTCCGTGATGCCTGATTACGGGTCGATAGCGGAAGAAAGGATGTTCTATGAAAAGAGTAGCGGCCTCGAACCATTTCCCGACCTGGAGAAAAGAATGCGCTGGTATGCAGATCACGCCGTGTCGCTTTCGGTAAGCACCATCGAAGAATGCATCCATGGAAAAATTGAGGTAAGCGCAATCACGCACCTCATCACTGTCAGTTGTACAGGGTTGGGAGCGCCGGGGCTTGACCTGGAGATCATGGAGGCGATGGAACTTCCGGGAGATATATTTCGAACCTCCGTAAATTTCATGGGCTGTTATGCCGCCATCCACGCATTGAAAATTGCTGATGCCATTTGTAACTCGGATATTAACGCCAATGTCATTATAGTTTGTACCGAACTCTGCACCCTGCATTTTCAGAAAGAAAATTCCATCGACAACATCACCTCTACCCTGCTATTTGGAGACGGATCTGCAGCCATGCTGGTGCAGAATGCGGGTTCGGTTCACCGGGGATTCAGTTTGAAGCAGTTCTATTCAGAAGTTTCATTCAGAGGCAAAAAAGATATGAGTTGGCAGTTGTCATCGAAAGGGTTCTTAATGAGTTTATCAGGCTATGTTCCTGATCTGCTAAAAGAAGATTTTAATCAATTGCTTGAAAAGGCGTTGATCAAAGCTTCGCTGGATAAAAAAGATATCAGTCATTGGTGTGTGCATCCCGGCGGTACCAAGATTTTGGAGGCGATCGAGACAAGTGCCCGCATTGATAAAACCGAGTTGCACCATTCGTACGATGTGCTTCGCGAATTTGGAAACATGAGTTCCCCTACGGTTGTATTTGTATTAAAAAGGATCATGGAGGAATTGCAGGACAGTATGGAGGAAACACCCCGAACCGTATTCGGTGTTGCTTTTGGACCCGGGCTCACCATGGAAACTTTTTTGGCAACTTATGACTAACCTGCGTCAACGATCTGGTCAAAAAGAACTGCTGGATGATCCAGCCATTCCGTTTGCCGATATACGACGCAATATGCAGGAGTTGAACCTGGTGAATACATACCTCGGAGGCCACCGGGTCTCGATTAAAGGCCTGAACAAAATACTTCGCCAAAGCTTAATTCCTCCAACGGTTACCATTTGTGAAATAGGTTGCGGTGGGGGCGATAATCTCCAGGCGATTGCGAAATGGTGTTCTGCAAAAGGCATCAAGGCCAGGTTTATCGGGATCGACATAAAACAGGAATGCATCGAGTACGCCATTCAGCAATACCCTGACCTGGATGCTGACTGGATCGTGTCTGACTATAAAAAAGTCTTCTTTGCCCAACAGCCATACATCATTTTTTCATCGCTTTTCTGTCATCACTTTTCTAACGAGGAACTCGTTTTCATGTTGGGTTGGATGCAACAATATGCGCAACTCGGATTTTTCATAAATGACCTGCATCGGCATGTGCTGGCGTATCAATCGATCAGGACCATCACGCAATTAGTTTCGCGTTCCTATCTTGTAAAAAATGATGCGCCGCTTTCCGTCGCCCGTGGCTTTACAAAAACCGAATGGCAGCAATTACTTGCTGCAGCCGAGATCGAGCGGTATACTATTTCCTGGGAATGGGCTTTTCGCCACCTAATTGTTTATTGCCATGACTGACACCACGATATACGATGTTTCAATCATGGGTGGCGGGCTGGCAGGACTTGCATTATCGATACAGCTTTCGAGACTTGGCTACTCTGTGCTGCTGTTCGAAAAAGAAACTTATCCTTTTCATAAAGTCTGCGGGGAGTACATCAGTATGGAAAGTTGGAATTTTCTGGAAGGACTCGGAGTTCCGTTATCGCAACTCAATCTTCCCCTGATCAAAGAACTGGTGCTAACGGCGCCCGACGGCACAAAACTTTCAGCTCCCCTCGACCTTGGCGGCTTCGGCATCAGCCGCTACACACTTGACGAACGGCTGAAAAATATCGCAGTGGAAACAGGTGTAATGGTTTATGAAAATTGCAAGGTATCAGATGTAACATTCGACAACAGCCTGTTTTCAATTTCCGCGAGCAGCGGAATATTTACAACCAAAGTCTGCTGTGGCAGCTTTGGGAAAAGAAGTAATCTTGATATCAAATTTAAAAGGCCCTTCACCAGCAAGACAGGAAAAGGGCTGAATAATTATGTTGGAATTAAATACCACATACGGACAGATCACCCTGTTGATACGATCGCTCTCCATAACTTCAGTAATGGCTACTGCGGTATCTCGCGGATTGAAAATGACCAATATTGTCTATGCTACCTCACAACAGCAAGCAACCTGAAAGACAACCACCATTCCATCCGCGAAATGGAAGAGCAGGTTCTATACAAGAATCCGCATCTACGGGAAATTTTTACAGAAAGCGAATGGATCTTTAAAGAGCCAATCACAATTTCGCAGATCTCTTTTTCAAAGAAAAAGCAGGTGGAAAATCACATCTTAACCCTGGGTGACGCTGCTGGAATGATCACACCGCTTTGCGGGAACGGAATGAGCATGGCCCTGCACAGCAGTAAGCTTGCAACTGCACGTATTCATAAATTTTTACAACAGCGTATTGATCGCGATGAGCTGGAGTCATTGTATACCGCGGACTGGCAACGAATGTTTTCCAAAAGATTGTTTATCGGGAGGATTATTCAATCTATGTTTGGACAGGCCGCAGTGACCAATATATTTGTCCGGGTGATGAAGCTTTTTCCTTCGCTGACCCGCTGGCTCATCCGGCAGACGCATGGACAACCATTTTGAGGGCTATCCCATGGCCGCGTCTACCAATTTCATTTCTTTTGTTTCTTTCCGGGTGGCCGCAAGAAATTTGCGTCCTTTCTGAAACGGCCAGGCCTTGATGCCGCGTTCCTCCCGGTTGTACTTACATATCTGGTACAAGGCTTTCCAATGTTTCAAAATTTCTTTGTAAGCGCCGATCAGCGTATAGCCGGTATCGTAAAAATGATTGGGCTCCGCCCCACATCCATTGTATTCAAGAATCGCGAAGTTTTTCCCTGCTTTCAGATCCTCGATGCTCGCACACATAATATCATAGCGCCCATAAAAGAAATCGTTGATGCGTAAACTATAGGTGTCAAATAAACCAGCTAATTGCTCGTCAATGTGTTCCTTCAGGTCCACAAACTGGGCACCACGGTTATGGTTAGCCGCATAACTCAACATGTATTTTTCATCATCCTGCAGCACCTCATTCCATCTTTCTTTGTGTTTGCCATAAAGCTCTTCTACCCTCTTCTCTCCCTTTGGATGTCGAGCGACAAGTGTATGCAGGGTGTCGGAACCGGTACCGGTTACATACAGCGGAATTTTCTGTAAAAAACCCGTTACAATTCCTTTTGTTTCATTCGGGTGCCGGATGTGAAACACACTCACTTCCAGCGGATAGGTAACCAGGCTCTGAACAATATATTCCCATCGCATCAACTTATGGTAATGCAGGAGGGCTTCTTCATCATCGATCTTTCGTAACAAGATTCCTTGTCCACCCACTTCAGGTTTTACGATAAACGGGTACCCGACACCGTGAGTTGATAGTTTAGCTCTGATCGAAACAACGTCTTCACCAGGGAGCACATTAAATGTTGGTGGAAAAGAACCTGGTGGAAGCAGGTCATACATTTCTTTTTTGGGCTCACCTTCCAGCCCGCCAAACGTAAGTCCCGGGTTGCTGGAAGTGAAAAACCAGACGGCTTTTGACCTGATCATGTACCCGACCCAGAAGATCGCGAGGGGCATGTATAGTAATTCAAAAGGCCATGCTTCCCAGTTCACGATCTTATGTATTATTCCGCGTGCAGCTTTCATGAGGGGCAAAATTAACATTAGTTTCAGCAATAAACACCGCGGGTGAAACAAGAAACATTTAAGTACATTTGTCTCACTTAACGACAGGCTTATGACGGTACCAACAATGGCGGAAATGATGGCAAATGGGGAAAGTCCGGAAATTTTATTTTGGGTAGGTTGTGCAGGAAGTTTTGATCAGCGTGCACAGAAAATTACAAAGGCCTTCGTGACGATCTTAGAGAAAACCGGGACAAAATATGCAATTCTCGGCAAAGAAGAAATGTGCACCGGGGATCCGGCCCGCAGGGCAGGAAACGAATTTATGTTCCAGATGATGGCCTACCAGAATATACAAATCCTGAATGGTTATGGCATCAAAAAAATTGTTACCGCCTGCCCCCACTGTTTTAATACGCTGAAAAACGAGTACCCAGAATTGGGTGGCCAATATGAAGTGATCCATCATGCAAGTTTCCTGCAACAATTAATTGATGAAGGCAAGATCCGGATGCAGGAAGGAGGAACTTTTAAAGGAAAAAAAATAACCTACCATGACAGTTGCTACCTGGGCCGGGCGAATAATATTTATGAAGCTCCAAGAAAAGTTTTAGAAGCCCTCGATGCAGAACTGATCGAAATGAAACGCTGCCGGTCGAACGGGTTATGCTGTGGAGCAGGTGGTGCACAAATGTTTAAAGAAGAAGAAAAGGGAACCACGCGGATCAATTTTGAGCGAAGTGATGAAGCGCTTGCGACCGGGGCAACTGTAATTGCAGCTGCCTGCCCTTTTTGCAATACCATGCTTACCGATGGTGTGAAAAACAATAATAAGGAAGATGAAGTAGCCGTGCTGGATATAGCGGAATTGATCGCTGCTTCACTTTAAAAATTTATGTATGAATATAGACTACCAGGAACTGATACCTGAAAATTTTCATGAATCCTCACGCGTCTGGATTTACCAGAGCAGTCGGTTATTTTTCATGAGTGAGGCCCTACAGATCGAGGAGATGCTGGAAGATTTTGTCACCAATTGGAAAAGCCATGGAGCAGAGGTGAAAGGGTTTGCCAACTTACTTTTTGGCCAGTTCATTGTGTTGATGGCAGATGAAAGCGGCACAGGCGTAAGTGGATGTAGTACCGATAGTTCGGTGCGGCTTGTAAAAGAAATTGAAGAGAAATTTCGTGTTCAATTGTTCGACCGGCAGTCGCTGGCGTTCCTTGTAAAAGACAAAATTCAGTTGCTGCCAATGCCTCAACTGAATTATGCTGCTACAAACAATTTTATAACTCCCGACACATTGTATTTCAACAATACAGTGCTTACCAAGAAAGAGATGCTGCAAAACTGGATCATCCCGATAAAGGATAGCTGGCTTGCGAAACGCATTCAATTCCCGGCCTTAAGCGGGTAACTATTTTTCTGAAGGATTTTTTTTGCCGATGTTTAATTTGCCAATAGTGGCTTCGAGGCGGGCCAGCTTGGTTTCCTCACGTTTAGCTGCGGAAATCCAGGTGACATATTCTTTTTTGTTGGTAAAAGAAAGCGATTCAAAAAACTCTTTGGCCGCAGGATTGTCATTAAATAAAACTTCGAGATCTTCTGGTGCAGTGACCGTGCGTAATTCGAAATCAATACCTGCAACATCTGTTGTTGGTGCTAATTTTTTTACGAGGTCACATTTCTTAAAACGCATGGCGCTCCAAATATTGTCGAGGGCAACGAGTCGTACACCTTCAAGGCCATGGCGGGTAATGCACTCCCAATTGCAATCGCGTGACAAATCACTTACAATTTTTGAGGAAACCTTCGGATAAGCGATCCACAATTTAGCATCTGCATGGAGAGCAGGAACAACATCTCGCAGGATGTCTTCAAGTTGACGATGACTGATGGCAAATACCAACGCGAAATCGATCTTCCTGGATTTTAAAAGCGGGGTAACATTTTTGGAAAAAGAAAGCTTAATAAATTGCTTTTCAACGGTAGACGGTAAACCCTGGATCAATAAATTCTTTTCATCTTTCAACTGTAACTTTTCAAGTAAGGACTGCGAGGGTGCTAATACTTCCATGTAATAGGTTTTAATAGTTTGCAATAAAGACAAGAAGCTCCTGGCTATGTAGAAATCATAAAGCAGGTTTCACTCGGTGAAATTTTTGGCAAATCAGACAGGAAGAGAATTGAAGCGCAAATTTAGCGCATTTTATTGAATTTTAAATAAAAAACCCCGGCTTTATCCCGGGGTTTTTGAACATATTCGAGTATTTCCTTAATTCTTTACTGGTTTGTAATATTTTAAAGCTTCCGGCATATATTCCTGCAGGCGAGCGATCCTGTTGTCATCTGAGGGATGCGTAGCAAGAAACTCCGGTGGCTTTTGACCGCCAGACTGTGCCATCCTCTGCCAGAACGGAATCGCTTCGCGGGGATTATATCCAGCCATGGCCGCGAAAATCAACCCAAAACGATCTGCTTCATACTCCTGTTTCCTTGAATTTGGTAATGTGTAGCCAATAGCACTACCCGGACCGAAAACTGTATTAAAGATTCCATTAACCTGGCTATTGCCAGAGGTTAAAACGTCTCCAGCGATACCAATTCCCTGGGTGATCATACCCTGGCTCATGCGTTCGTTACCGTGCGTTGCTACAGCATGTGTGATTTCATGCCCCAGCACAACTGCAAGCGCTGCTTCATTTTGGGCTACAGGTAGCAATCCTGTATAGACAACCACCTTTCCTCCTGGCATACACCAGGCATTCACGTCTTTGTTATCTACTAAATTGAACTCCCATTTGTATCCTTCGAGAATACTTCCTTTTCCTTGTTTGCTGTAATAAGAAGTGATCGCATTTGCGATACGGCTCCCTACCCTGCGAACCATTTCTGCATCTTTATTTCCGGATGCACTGACAACTTTACTTTGAGATAAAAATGTGCGGTATTCAGCCATTGCCATTTCTTGTAATTGACTTTCAGGCAGGAGGCTTAATTGCTTACGACCAGTTACGGCGTTTGTGGAACAGGCGGCAAAAATTACCGGGCAAGCCAGTAATATAAACAGTGTCTTTTTCATTTTATTAGGCTTTTACTTCGATATAAACAATTGACGTACCAAGTTTATACCATGGACGTGTTAAAAGAAAAGCGCAATAAAATAAATCGTTGGGAGCTAATTACTTACGACGGGCTTTGCGACGGTCCCGGTGCTTGAAGATGGGCACTCGGCTTTCACTTCCACGGAGGAGTTTGCCGATATTTTTCTGGTGTGTGAGAATTACCAGTGCAGCAACCAGGATGGCGAATATGCGATATAAAACAACTTCGTCGTTCCAGATCCAAAGCACACAAACTGGTAAGGCAAGGCCGGCTAAAATTGAACTCAAAGACACATAACGGGTAAGAAACAAAACAAGGAGAAATACACCAACACAGGCACCAGCAATAACAGGCTGTACAGCGAGGATCATTCCGAATAGGGTGGCAACGCCTTTTCCGCCTCTGAACTGGGCGAAAATGGGAAATATATGCCCCAGCACAGCCGCTAAACCGAGTCCGACCATCAAGTTGGTGCGAGCCCATTCATCATTGAAATATTCAGGAAGAAAATTATAAAGACCAACAGCAGCCATTCCTTTGAGGATGTCACAGATCATAACCAGCGTACCATATTTTGAACCAAGCACCCTGAAGGTGTTGGTAGCACCCATGTTACCGCTACCGTAATCGCGTATGTCTATGTGAAAAAATCGTTTGCTGATAATTAGTGCACTTGGAATGGACCCAATGAAGTAGGCAAATACTATTAGTAGTAGTTCTTTCATAGTTTCCTTTTACTGAGTTGAACGACGAAGATACTTAATTTCCGCCTTCTGATGAACGTTAATATCGTTCAATTATTTCATAAAACCGGTGTCTTTTGCCACAATAGAAATCCAGTCTCCACGCTGGCTTGTCGATAAAAATTGCAACCCTGCCTGTTGTATGCTGTCCTTCATCTGCTCCTCATCATGGTACAAAAACCCGCTAAAAAGAATGGTTCCACCGGGTTTGGTGGCAGCGGCAATCGCTTTCATGTGGGCTGTCAGGATATTGAGGTTGATATTTGCGAGGATGATGTCAAAAGCTTTCGCTGCTGGGATAGTGTCCATCATCGCGACCTCCACTGCCTCAGAATTGTTCCGTTCCAGGTTCTCCCGCGTATTGATGATACTCCATTCATCATAATCGATGGCAAGAATTTCCGTTGCTCCACATTTTTCTGCAAGAATTGCGAGTACACCGGTACCTGTACCAAAATCAAGGACACTTTTACCAGTAAAATCTACATCTTTCATCTGGCGGATCATGAGGAAGGTTGTTGCATGATGCCCGGTACCAAAACTCATCTTTGGCGTAATGATCACCTCATGCTCAACGCCACTTATGGCCTCATGAAAATCAGCCCGAATTGCCGCAAATTCATCGATGATCACTGGTCTGAAGCCTTCCTCCCACTGCTGGTTCCAATTAACTTGCTCAATCACTGTGCGGGTGTAATTGATGGAGGCAAAGCGATCTAACACTTCGGTAAAATCAGCTTCGTCAAACCTGGTTTCGGCAATAAAGGCCTTGAGTGTATTCTCTTCTTCTTCAAAACCTTCAAAATCCTGCACGTGTAACAAGGCTACCAGTTGTTCAAGCTGTGACCTGCTTTCAGTTTCAAACTCAAATTCAAGAAAATTCATTTGTATTCTTTAGATAATAATTAGGGACTGCAAATTAGGTTAGACCCGCGAAACATATAGCAAATAAAAAGGCTCCGAAAGTTTGTTTCAGAGCCTTTATTGAAAATAGATTCGATATTAATTTTGAGACGGTGCTTCCGGAGCCTGTGGCCGCGGTTGACCTTCGGGCTTTGGCATTAAAGCCTTACGGCTTAATTTAAATTTCCCCGTTCTTGGGTCAATATCAAGCAACTTAACTTTTACTTTGTCTCCTTCTTTGAAGATACCTTCCATGCTTTCAAGGCGCTTCCAGCTTATTTCACTAATGTGCAACAAACCTTCTTTCTTCGGAAGGAATTCTACGAATGCACCAAACTCTTTAATGCTTTTGATGGTGCCTTCATAAGTATCACCAACTACAGGTACAGCAACCAAGCCTTTGATCCAGTTCACTGCTTTATCGAGGCTATCTTTTGATGCAGAGAATACACTCACTTCACCAACATTGTTTACCTCTTCAATATTAACAGTAGCACCAGTTTCGCGTTGGATCTCCTGGATCACTTTACCACCTGGTCCGATTACGGCACCAATATATTCTTTGTCAATGGTGAGTTTCACCATTCTTGGAGCATGTGGTTTCACGTCATCCCTGTGCGAAGGCATACATTCGTACATCGCATCAAGTATATGAAGACGGCCTTTGCGGGCTTGTTCCAATGCCTGCCGCATGATGTCCATGCTTAAGCCATCCACTTTGATATCCATCTGCACTCCGCAGATACCTTCGCGGGTTCCTGTTACTTTAAAATCCATATCACCCAGGTGATCTTCATCACCAAGGATATCGGTCAATACCGCAAACTTTTCTTCCTTTTTGATCAGCCCCATTGCTACACCACTAACGTGTTTTTTTACCGGAACACCAGCATCCATCAACGCCAGTGATCCTGCACAAACGGTGGCCATTGAAGAAGAACCATTACTTTCCAAAATGTCACTTACGACGCGAACGGTGTAAGGATACTCAGAACCAGGCATCATCTTTTTCAGGGAGCGCATAGCAAGATTACCATGTCCAACTTCACGACGACCAACACCACGCATCATCTTAACCTCACCGGTAGAAAATGGCGGGAAATTGTAATGAAGAATGAACTTGGTGTAATCAGATTTATGAGCACTTTCAACCAGTAGTTCATCAAGTGGAGTACCGAATGTAACTGTTGTGAGTGATTGAGTTTCTCCACGCGTGAACAATGAAGATCCGTGCGGAGTAGGGAGAATATTGGTCTCCATGGTCAGTTGACGGATGTCTTCTGTGCCACGTCCATCAAGGCGCTTGCGCTCATCAAGGATCATATCGCGAACAACATTGTATTGCAACTCACCTACATAAATTCCGATGATCGCTTTGTCTTCGGCTGGTAATTCTTCACCGAGTGATTCTTTGATCTCTTTATACAAAGCGGCAAAAGCATCGCTCCGATCATGCTTCGCAGAAGCTGCTGAAGCGATCGCGTACATTTTATCTTTTCCAAAAGCAATGATCTTTTCATTTAGTTCTTCATTGCGATAAGGCCGGGTGTAAGCTCTTTTTTCTGTGCTACCAACCTGGTCGCGAAGATCCTGCTGAGCTTTGATCTGCAACTTGATTGCTTCGTGTCCTAGTTCGATTGCCTTTACAAGGTCTTCTTCCTGGCATTCTTTCGCCTCACCTTCCACCATCATGATGTTCTTTTCGGTAGCAGCGATGATAAATTCAAGATCACATTCTGCCAGCTCTGTACGAGTCGGATTGATGATGAACTGGCCATTCTTTCTTCCTACCCGCACTTCAGAAATGATCTCCTGGATTGGAATATCTGAAACCGCCAGGGCAGCTGATGCAGCCAAACAAGCAAGTGCATCCGGCATCACTTCAGCATCACTGGAAATCAAGCTTATCAACACCTGTACATCACATAAATAATCTTCTGGAAAAAGTGGACGAAGTGCCCTATCAATTAACCGGCTGGTTAAAATTTCGTAATCATTTAAACGGGCTTCTCTCTTAAAGAAAGATCCGGGAACGCGACCTGCTGAAGCAAATTTTTCCTGGTAATCTACAGAAAGTGGAAAAAAACTTTGACCATCCTTAGGTTCTTTGTTAGCAACGACGGTAGCAAGCAAAATGCAATTGCCTTGTTGTACTGTTACAGATCCGTCAGCCTGCCTGGCCATCTTACCTGTTTCGATGGTTACCATACGGCCACCACCCATGTCAAAATTTACTGACTTAATATTAAAACTCATAATCGTTAAAATTAAAATGTAAGGGACATGCAATCGTCCATGAAGTAGCGCAAATAAAAGAATTCCCAACTCTAAAAGACAGTTGGGAATTTAATTATTTATACATAAAGAGGCGGCTTATTTACGAAGACCTAATTTCTCAATTAAAGCTCTGTAACCAGTAAGGTTATGTTTGCTGAGGTAGGTAAGCAATCTTTTTCTTTGACCAACCATCATCATCAATCCTCTTTGTGAAGAAAAATCTTTTTTGTTGGTTTTCAGGTGATCCGAAATGTGGTTGATGCGCTCAGTTAAGAGTGCAACCTGACCTTCAATTGAACCTGTGTTGGCAGCTCTTCCACCAAAATCTGTAAAAATTTTCGCTTTTTTTTCGATTGTTAAATACGGCATCTCTGTTTTTTTAATAACGTCTTTGTTAATTATCTTTTTTTATTAGCTGGCAAAAGTAGGCAAAATAATTGGAATGTATAAAAGCGATCAGAGAATTTGAAATAAAAAATTCCAATTTTCGGCAACTTTTGATAGCAGAAGAGGTAATTAGCGCATGTGTTTCACATTCACGCCATACAACACAATGAAGACAATGCCGACAAACCCGGAGAAGACTGATTGGAAAATTGCGACCATATTGCCGGAGCCGTAGATGAGGAAGGGAGCGACAATGCCGATAACTGTTCCGACAATGTAAATGTAAAACCCTGTCTTTTTGAGCTTCCACATCATGAAGGCACCAAGAAAACAAAAGAGGGCAGACACGCTGGCGGCGATGCCGGAATTGCGAATGTTCTCCGCGGTCATTGCACCCATGGAATTCATGACTTTCCCAGCGATCTGGGTACCCGCATCATCTTTACCACTTTTTTCAATATCCGCCGTGGTCTTATCGCGGGTAGCGACCATTAGCTGCGCTTGTTTTTCAGCAGTAAATACCTGGAACATGCCGGTAGCCAAATAATAAGCACTACCAATGAATGTGAGGATGCATAAGACCGTCAAAAATATGGGCCGGGCCGGTGCACTTTGTTCATATTCTTGCAAAGTCTCAGACATAACTTTTTCTGTTAATGGGAATGGGGAAAATCCGGAACTAAAATTTACAAGAGAAACTTAAGCTTCATCCATGTATTTAAGATTCATGGAAAATAAGATCACAAAAACGAATCCACTCAGGGCTGCTAAAATGGAAATACCCATGGATCCAAAATTGTCACCGAAAAGCAAAAAATGCGTGATGAGGTTGAAGAAGGTGCCAAGCGTGAAAGAATAAAATCCTGTTCTTTTTAATTTGAACATGAGGACAGTTCCGACCAAACAAAGAATGTAAGACACTATACAGCCGATGGAATATTTCTGATAATTTTCAACCGTAAGATTGCTGATCCTTGGCACGTCACCATGGACGGTAGCATCGCTTGAAAATAAATTTCGTAACTGAGTTTTTGATTTACCAGAAGCAATATTTTCTACTTCGGCTTCAGCGCTGATATAACCTTTGATGTTGGAAATAATTCCGATCAAACTACCTATCAAAGTAATCGCACAAAGAATAGTTAACATTAATGGACGGACCCTGGCAGCACCGTGAGAATTGTAAAGTTGTTCAGCCATAATTAGTAAGTTGGTTGCCTAAGAATAGTTATTTTTATTGACAGTAAAGGTAATAGTTATTATTTTTTTTCAACTTCCTATTTAAACGGTCATATTTGCAAATCCAGATGCAAAAAAACTTCGCCATAATCGGTTGCGGCAGAATCAGCAATCGTCACGCTGAACAAATTTCTAAGGTAGGGAACGTAAAAGCAGTCTGTGATATTATCCCTGGAAGCGCAAATATTTTAGCACAACAATTTGATGCAACTCCGTATTACTCCATTGATGCACTTCTTTCGGCTGAACATGAGATCGACGTTGTAAGTATTTGTACACCAAATGGACTTCATGCAACGCACGCCATTAAAGCGCTGAAAGCCGGCATGCACGTGCTTTGCGAAAAGCCCCTATGCATTAACGTTGCTGACGGCGAAGCCATGATCGCAGCCGCGCTGGAGAACGAAAAAAATTTATTTGTCGTAAAACAAAACAGGTACAATCCACCGGTTATATATCTAAAAGATCTAATAGAAAAAAAACTACTTGGAAAAATATTTAGTTTCCAGGTCAATTGTTTCTGGAATCGCCCGACTGCATATTACCAGGATTGGAAGGGAAAAAAAGAAATGGATGGTGGAACGTTGTTTACCCAATTCAGTCATTTCATAGACCTTGTTTACTGGCTTCTTGGTGATGTAAAATTGGTGCAAAAAAATACGGCCAACTTTGCCCACCCTACCATTGAATTTGAAGACACCGGAACCGTCTTGCTAACCATGCAATCCGGCGCAATCGGATCGATCAATTACACTGTGAATAGTTATCAAAAAAACATGGAAGGGTCGATCACTGTGTTTGGCCAACACGGCACAGTCAAGATCGGTGGGCAATACCTGAATGAGCTGGAATATTTTGAGGTAAAAGACCTGGCTGTGCCGCAACTACCGAAAGGTAATATTGCAAACGCCTACGGTTTTTACCAGGGTAGCATGAGTAACCACGACAAGGTGTACGAGAATTTGGTGCAGGTGTTGGAAGACCCCACACATCAATTTGCCAGCGCCGCGGATGGTTTAAAGACGGTGGAAATAATTGAAAGAATATACAGGGGAAACTAGCATTTATGCGCCCCCGTGAGTAAACAACTTCAGCAGGCGTGCCAATGAATGAAACGGATATCCATAACGAGAAACACTCCTCGCCTCTTGCTAAAAAGGCACGCACCGTCTATTGTACCGTAACAACCGACCTGACTTACGATCAACGTATGATCCGGATTTGCACATCGCTCGCCGAGGCAGGGTACAAGGTGGTGCTGGTTGGCAGAAATCTTCGAAGCTCGCTTCCACTTACGCAACAACCGTTTCAACAAGTGCGCCTTAATTGCCTGGTGGAGAAAGGAAAACTTTTTTATGCCCTTTATAACCTGCGACTTTTCTTTTTCCTTTTATTAAAAAAAATGGATTGTGTTTGTGCAATCGATCTTGACACCATTCTGCCGGTCTTGTTTGTTTCGAAAATAAAACGAATCAAGCGGGTATATGATGCGCATGAGCTGTTCTGTGAAATGAAAGAGATCGTGACCCGGCCTTCCATCTATAAAGCCTGGAAAAAAATTGAAGCCTACTCGGTGCCACAATTTCGGCTAGGCTACACCGTTAATCAACCGATCGCTGCTGAGTTTAAGAAAATGTATGCTGTAGACTACGCGATCATTCGAAACATTGCCTTGCTGCGGGATCATGACCAAAGCCTAAGGTCAGAGAAATTTATTTTATATCAAGGGGCAGTCAATGAGGGAAGAAGTTTTGAAACACTTATTCCCGCGATGAAAATGGTAGATGCACAGCTTTGGATATGCGGCGATGGAAACTTCCTGGAACAGGCAAAACAACTAACCGCGGAAAATGAGCTGGGCAACAAGGTTATTTTTAAAGGGAAATTAGCACCGGCGGAATTGAGGGCGGTTACCAGCCAGGCGTATATTGGAGTTACACTTTTCGAAAACAAAGGCTTAAGCAATTATTACTCGTTGGCCAATCGCTTTTTCGATTATATCCATGCAGAAATACCCCAGCTCTGTGTAGACTACCCGGTGTACCGGGCTATCAATGACGAAATTCAAGTGGCGGTCCTGGTCAAAGAGCTTGACGCGGAAAATATTGCCAGGGAACTGAACAATTTGATTCGAAACGAGGTTGTGTATGAGCATCTTCGGGAGAACTGCAAACTGGCAAGAAAAAGGTGGAACTGGCAGCAGGAAGAAAAATCTTTAATCGGTTTCTACGAACAACTTTTTAATGATCGGCCAGCGCCCAATGGATAAGTGCAATGATTCATATTGTTATTGGAACATATCATACGTTCTTTGTTGATAATGGAAGACCGGCACCTACATATTATCTGTTTTGATGTACCCTTACCCGCAGATTATGGTGGTGCCATCGACGAATTTTACAAAATAAAAACCCTGCACGAAGCCGGAATAAAATTGCACCTGCATTGTTTCGTGTACAATCGTCCACCCCATACCGACCTGGAAAATTATTGTGCAACGGTTAATTATTACAAGCGTCACAATGATTTTAATCATTTCTCTTTTCGTTTACCCTTTATCGTTAACTCGCGAAAAAATCCGGAACTCATAGCCAATCTATCCCAGGACAACTACCCTGTTTTAATTGAGGGTATCCATTGCAGTTACGCCTTGTTCGACGGAAAATTAACTGACAGGAAGGTGATGTTGCGCCTGCACAATGCGGAGTTTGAATATTATCATACACTGGGAGCCCATGAGAAAAATCCATTGAAGAAATTTTACTTCAATCATGAGAGCAAACTCTTAAAAAAATACGAGGCCGGGCTGGCATCCAAAGTAAAGATCGCGGCGGTGAGTGAGCGGGATATTAAATTGTACAAAAACAATTTCGAGCCTGCAGACATTGATCATCTGCCCGCCTTTACAGCGTTCGACACTGCAAAGGGTGTAGAAGGCAAAGGGTGTTTTTGTTTATACCATGGCAACCTTGCAATCAACGAGAACGAAGAAGCAGCCGTTTGGCTATTGAAACATGTTTTTAAAGACCTGGATATTCCGTTTGTGATTGCGGGAAAAAATCCTTCAGAAAGATTGAGATTTTTGGCGGAGGAAAATGCACATATTTGCCTGGTGTCAAATCCTGCCGAAGATGAACTGCAAGACATGATCGCGAAAGCGCAGATCCACATCATTCCCTCATTCAACACCACGGGTATAAAACTAAAACTGCTGAACGCGTTGTACAATGGACGTCATTGCCTGGTTAATAAAGCTGCGGTACAGGGATCCGGATTAGAGGGGATTTGCCAGGTGGCTGAAGAGGCTGAAGAATTCAAAACCGCGATTGGCTACCTGTACAACATCCCATATACAACAGCGGAAAACGCAGACCGGCAAATAACCCTGGACAGGTTGTATAACAATAAAAAAAACCTGGAAAAAATTACTGACTTTTTTTGGGGAGCTGATAATTAATCAGCAATGCTGGCATTATCGAACACTTTACCACGTTCGGTCTTAATGGTACGGGCCGGAAATTTGCTGATCACCATGTAATCATGGGTCGCCATCACAATCGCGGTTCC
>JAURWD010000011.1 GCA_030655145.1 Ferruginibacter sp. | reverse complement strand
GAACTCAAAAATATAAGTGCTGCTGATGGTTCAAAGATGATACTGAAAATCATTGGAAGATGCGGACCAGAACAAGCCCTATGGGAAAAGGAATGGAAGGAAGCCGGTTTAAGTTTGGAAGTTCTGGGTGAACAATCTCCCGAAGTTATTTCTCAATCTTTTTTGTCGGCAGATTTTGGCATTACGACAACTCCTTGGTTACTCGTTGAGAAAAGTGGTTCAGTTGCAGCAATGCATGAACATGGATTACCAATCCTTTGCGTATCGCGGAATTGGGAAGTGCGGCAGCAATTTGAATTACAGGTATTGCCAAATATCGCCAGGTATGAAGAAGGTAAGATATCCCATTTATTATCGCTGCCTCGTCATAAAACGATCACAAATAGAGCAGAAATAATTGCGCATCAATTTTTAGAAACACTCCTTCCCATTTCTCATGGCAAGCTTTAATTATTTATGGTCGCACCGCGCTAAATTCCCGGTGACCTCAAAAGCGTTTTACTACGCCTGGGGCAAACGGCTGTTTTCTTTTCCGGAATTATTCCGACGTAACCGGCGTAGTTCCAAACTCACATCGAGTGGCGCCAGCATTCATCCAACAGCTGAAATAGGTAAGGCAAATATAGAAGGCCGACTCAGGTTATTGACCATCGGGAAAGACAGTTTCATTGGTCGCGTTACTATGGCCGTGCATGAGGAAATAAAAATTGGTGAAAGGGTGTGTATCAATGATGGTGTGGAGATACTTACTGCATCTCACGATGTAGGAGATCCCGAGTGGAAGCAACAAAAGCACCCGGTGATCATCGAGGATTACGCATGGATCGGAACTGGTGCCATGATCTTGCCGGGAGTTGTGATCGGCCGGGGCGCCGTGGTTGGCGCAAGGGCAGTGGTTAGTAAAACGGTCGCCCCGGGCGATATCGTAGTTGGCAATCCGGCAAAAGTATTAAGCAGGAAAAGGTGCAGTGAATTTAATTATAACCCTTGTGAGTTCCTTGCTGCAAACCGAGCTTGGTTGAACGGTTAATGAATCAGTATCAATGAAACTAACAATTTATCATCCCCAGGGTAATGCGAATGTGCGGGCTTCAGCTTTAGCCTTTGAAGAGGCGGGAATATTGCATGAGTACCACACTTCTATAGCTTGCTTCGAAGGAAGCTATTTAAATGCGCTGGCTCGTTTCGGACCTTTCGCCGAATTCAAAAGAAGAAAATTAGATCCGTCTCTGGAAAAATTCACGAAGACCTCTCCTACATTGGAAATGGCAAGGATCCTGGCATCAAAGGGGAAATTCAAAGATCTTATAAGGCACGAGACGGGTGTGTTTTCAGTTGCTGCAGTTACAAGAAACCTCGATAAAAAAGTTGCTGGTTCCGTAAAAAATGCAAAGCAAAAAGGCTTGTCAGGTATCTATGCTTACGAAGATGGTGCGGTACAATCATTCAGGGCCGCTAAAAAGCTGGGTTTGCAGTGCATTTACGATCTTCCGACCGGCTATTGGAGAGCAAAACTAAAAATCCTTGAGGCTGAAAAACTTAAATTCCCGGAGTGGCAAAATACCATCCGGGCGTTGATCGACTCTGAGCAAAAACTTTCATTGAAAGATGAAGAAATAGCCTTGGCGGATAAAATAATTGTAGCAAGCCGGTTTACGGCTTCGACGCTAAGTCACTATCCTGCTAAATTGCCTCCGGTACACATTGTGCCCTACGGATTCCCCCCGGTAACGACTACACGCACTTATTCTGTTCCTGGCAAAAGTGCTCCGATCAAATTGTTGTTCGTTGGAAATCTTTCGCAACAAAAAGGCATTGCCAACTTATTTGAGGCCATAAAAGGATTGGAAAATAAAGTTAGTTTGACGTTGATTGGTAAGAAGGCAACAGACGACTGTGCGCCGATGAACTCAGCGCTTGAACAACACAGGTATATTAACGGTTTACCTCATAACCAGGTTCTGGAAGAAATGCGGTCACACGACATTCTTGTATTCCCTAGCCTGTTCGATGGCTTTGGACTGGTTATTACTGAGGCGATGTCGCAGGGCACACCGGTGATCACGACACAAAATTCGGCCGGACCTGATCTGATCGAGCACGGCAAGAACGGCTGGTTGGTTGAAGCCGGTTCAACTGAACAGCTAAGGGCTGCGATCGAACATTTAATTGAACATCCTGAAGAAATTGCGGAGGCTGGTAAAGCTGCTATGGATAGTGCCCGGCTGCGGCCCTGGAGTGTTTTCAGAAAAGAACTCGCCGAGGCCGTTAATAAATAAGTCTTAGAAACATCTTCTTAGTCGCATAAACATTTTACAGCGCAAATAGTGGTAGACAGGGATTGGGCTTCGGTGCCAACCTTTCTAAACATTTCGCACAGGTAGTTACAATCCAAAAGAGTGTCACCCAATTACATTTCTATCTATTTTCTTTCTGTATAACTTATGAAGAATTTAATTTTTCTTAATTCTCACCCGGTCCAATATTTCGCTCCTCTCTATAAATATTTGAATGGAAATGGACTGCCTACAAAGGCCTGGTATTGCTCTGATGAGTCTATTAAGGGTGGATTGGATGTGCAATTTGGAGTGGAGGTAAAATGGGACATTCCATTGTTGGAAGGATATGAATCTGTTTTTCTGAAAAATTATTCATGGAAGCCTTCCCACTTTAAAGGGTTTTTTGGGCTGATGAATTTCGGAGTTATACGGCAGATGTCAAAAGAGCCAAAGTCGATCATCATCGTTCATGGGTATCATTATTTTACACACATGATGGTGCTCTTGTTGGCTAAGTCATTCGGACATACACTATGCTACCGTTTTGAGTTGCCATTAATTCATGAAAAAAGCAGGAAGACATGGGTGGTAGGACTGAGAAAGTTTTTCCTTAAACACATAGCATTCAAACAGGTTGATCATTTTTTATACATCGGCTCCGGGAATTATAAATTTTATAAACACCTCGACGTGCCGGACAGTAAACTGGTCTTTTGCCCATATTCTGTCGACAATGCACGCTTCCAGGCTGCCAAACTTCAATTAAGTCCCCAGGTGCCTCAAATCAGGTCGAACCTGGGCATTCCTGCTGACCATAAAGTGATTTTATATTCCGGAAAGTATATACAGAAAAAGCGCCCGATGGATGTTTTGAAAGCTTTCCATCAATTAAGGGAAAAGCGCAGTTGGCTGGTAATGATCGGCGACGGAAACTTAAGAACGGAAATGGAGCAGTACATGGCCGAACACGATGTTAAACAAGTCATCCTTACAGGTTTTATTAATCAATCGAAGGTTGCTGATTACTATGCAATGAGCGATTTGTTCGTAATGGCATCGAGTGTTGGCGAAACCTGGGGCCTTTCGGTAAATGAAGCACTCAATTTCAACTTGCCCGTCGTTGTATCAGACTATACGGGATCTTCAGCCGACCTTGTCAAAAATGGTGACAACGGTTACACGTATGAAACCGGGAATGTGGATCAACTTGCCGAGCGAATGCAACGGGTGCTAAGTGGTGAACTAACCAATGAAACGAAAGGTCAAACGCTGGCAGGAACTTATAGTTATGACACCATCTTGAAAAATCTTAAGACCTTGAGTTTGCAATAGGCAAAATTTTTGTGTATACGAGAGATAGTCATGAAAACAACACCAAAGGCCAAAATAATTCGATCAAAGAAAGAAGTGTCGGTTCCGAAGGATCCAAACAGCTTTCTAAAAAAATTGATCTGGCTGTACATTCTCCTTTGGATTTTTGAAGGAGCGCTGCGCAAGTGGGTAGTTCCGGCTCTTTCTATGCCGTTACTTGTAGTGCGGGATCCTATTGTACTCTGGTTGCTCGTTCTCACAGCCCAGAGAAAATTAATTCCGGGCAGTATTTATTATGGCGGGATGGTGTTTCTTGGCTTTTTGAGTCTATTGACCGCGATAATGATCGGTCACGGGGATTTATACGTGGCCATTTACGGTGCCCGAACCATGATCCTCTACTTCCCAATGATCTTTGTGATCGGGTACGTGTTCAATGTGGAGGATGTAAAAAAGGTCGGGAAATGGCTCCTGATCATATCCATCCCGATGACGGTAATCTTGTTTTTACAGTTTTACAGTCCACAATCCGCCTGGATAAATCGAGGAGTAGGTGGAGATGAAGACGGTGCTGGCTTTGGTGGTGCATTAGGATATTTCAGACCGCCTGGCACCTTTTCCTTTACCAATGGCACAACTTACTTCTATAGCCTGGTTGCTCCCTTTATTGTGTATTTCTGGCTAAATCCTAAATCAATCAACAAGCGGATATTGCTCCTGGCAACGGGGGCCTTAATGATCGCAATTCCGTTGTCGATCAGTAGGGCATTATTTTTACAGGTAGCCGTAACCGTGATATTTCTTGTTTTCGCAATCTCAAACAAGCCGAAATACTTCGCCAGAACCGTCATGGCCATTGTGCTTGTAGTGGTGGCATTATTCGCATTCCAGGGTGTTGGCTCCTTCCGGACAGCTACCGAAGCGTTTTCATCCCGTTTTGAAGGAGCGAACGAAAGTGAAGGCGGCCTGGTTGAAGGCGTACTCGGAGAACGATTTCTTGGTAAACTTGTGAAGGCGGTTACCGGATCAGGAGAGTCAGTTTTTGGATATGGCGTAGGAAGTGGTACGCCCCTCGGTGCTAAATTATTAAAGACTGATATCATATCGTCTGCGGCAGATTTTGAATGGATCCGCGAGATCGGTGAACTCGGTTTGATGGGCCTGTTGGTAATTGCTTTGCGCGTTGGACTGGCAGTGAAACTAACAGTAATGAGTTTTAGAGCATTGAAAGCAGATAACCTCTTGCCCTGGTTATTAACAAGTGTCGGAAGCATCGTGGTGCTCCAAGGACAGTGGCATCAGCCAACTGCACTTGGATTTTGTGCCCTGGTTGGTGGATTATGGCTTGGCTCGCTGAGGAGACCAAGAAAACCCAAACCTAAAAATATCAATCTAAAAAAATCGCCAGCTGCTGTTCTCCAGGTCCAGGATACCGATACATTATCGGCTACTCCCACGACCTGAATGGGCCGCCAGTCATAATCTTAACGTACCCACTCGAATTTTTCTCTTGAAAATTGTTTTTTTCGTCCATCCCGAATTCCTGGAGTCCCAGAGCATGCCCCGGTTTGCGGCCATGCTTTCGGAAGGCATGCGCCAGAGAGGGCACGAGGTGGAAGTATTAGCGCCGAAACCTTTTTTCTTCCGACTGCCAACACCGCAGAAGTTCAAAAAATGGCTCGGTTACCTCGACCAGTACATGATGTTTCCACTGAGAGTAAAAAGACTTCTATCCAGCTATACTGCAAAAAATACGTTGTTTGTATTTACAGATCATGCGTTGGGCCCCTGGGTACCCTTGGTAGCCAACTTTCCCCATGTGATCCATTGTCACGATTTTCTTGCACAGCGTTCTGCGCTTGACGAGGTCGTTGAAAATAGAACAACCGCAACAGGGAAGCGATACCAGGCTTACATACGACGTGGGTTCAGGCAAGGCAAACACTTTATCTCTGTGTCACAGAAAACACGGGAAGATCTCCATAGATTTCTAAAAGCTACACCGGCCAGTTCTGATGTAGTGTACAATGGGTTAAATCAATCTTTCAAACCGGTAAATCCTACAGAAGCGAGAATTTTATTAAGCCAGCAGCTTAACATTGATCTTACCGGGGGATTTATGCTGCATGTTGGAGGAAACCAGTGGTACAAAAATCGGAGAGGAGTAATATTGATTTACGATGCCTGGAAAAAAAAGGCTGCATCAAATATCCCTTTGTTGATGATTGGACGAAAACCCGGCGCTTCTTTGTGTTCAACAGCAAACCAACTGGAATCGAAGGAAACTATTCACTGGGTTTCAGGTGTTTCAGACGACCAGGTAAAACTTGCCTATGCAGGAGCGTTGGCCTTTATTTTCCCTTCCCTTGCCGAAGGATTTGGTTGGCCAATAGCTGAGGCGATGGCCTCAGGTTGTCCGGTAATAACAACGAACGAAGCGCCTATGACCGAGGTTGCAGGTGAGGCTGGATTTATGATTCCTAAAGCCCCGTATCAACCGGAAGCTTTAGAAGAATGGGCGCTGAACGCCGCCAAAATAGTTGACCAGGTGGTGCATTTGACGCCCCCTCAACGAAAAGCTGTTGTGGACAAGGGCATTGAAAATGCAAGCCAGTTCGATACTGATCGTGCACTTGATCGGATTGAAAGTATTTATTTAGAAATTCTTAAGCCTGCTAATAAATAAATGAGGGTGTTACGGATAATTCCCAGTATGGATCCCGCTTCTGGCGGACCTTGCCAGGGGATTCGGAATATTATTCCCGAACTCGCCAGGGCGGGCGTGCAAAACGAGGTGGTTTGCCTCGATGATCCGGGCGCAGCCTTCCTTGGTAAAGATGGTTTCAAGATTTATCCTTTGGGGCCGGTGAAAACTCCCTGGCAGTACAGCCCAAAACTTATTCCCTGGTTAAGGGAGCAGATTGGAAATTATGATATCGTCATACTCCATGCGCTGTGGCTTTACCACGGTTATGCTTTAAGGAAAGTAATGAAGCAATTAAAACGCACTGGTGTTCAATTACCCAGGGTTTATATCATGCCACACGGCATGCTTGATCCATATTTTCAACAAGCAGGCGAAAGAAAAATAAAGGCTGCAAGAAACTGGCTTTACTGGAAGTTGATTGAAAGTGACGTGGTGAATGAGGCTGATGGAGTGCTTTTTACTTGTGAATCGGAACTTCTGCTGGCAAGGCAACCGTTCCGTCCGTATCATCCAAAAAAAGAAATAAATATTGGGTATGGCGTCCAACGGCCGCCGGTATTCGAGGCAGCAATGGAGTCTGCTTTTCAAGCTACCTGTCCCGGTCTCGGAAACCAGCCATACTTTTTGTTTTTAAGTCGAATACACGAGAAAAAGGGTATTGATCATCTTGTTTTAGCGTACTCAAATTTATTAGAGAAATACTCCCAGTCAGGCAACCAGCTCGAACCATTTCCAAAACTTGTGATTGCTGGCCCGGGATTAGAGTCTGCTTACGGCAAACAGATCCAGGAAATGGCCACAATATCCGGAGCGGTATCAAAATCCATTTTCTTTCCTGGCATGTTGTCGGGTAATGGAAAATGGGGAGCATTTTATGGTTGCACCGCCTTTATCCTGCCCAGTCACCAGGAAAATTTTGGTATCGCGGTAGCGGAAGCATTGAGCTGCGCCAAACCGGTGTTGATATCTTACCAGGTAAATATCTGGCGTGAAATTGTAGAAAATGGTGCAGGAATTGCAGCAGATGATTCGACAGACGGAGCGGAACTACTGATGGATGCCTGGATGAAATTATCGGCAGTATCAAAAAATCAGATGAAGGAAAAAGCGCTTAAATGCTTTCAGAAAGAGTTTGAAATTTCCACTTCCGCCGAGCGCTTCCGGAAACTGCTGATTAATTAACGGTAAACAATGAATAGAAAAATTATAAAACGTCATTCACAGCGTTAGCCTGAAATTAAAAAATTAATGAGACCGCTGGTATCTGTCATTCTTCCTGTTTACAATCAAGAAAATTTCATAGCTGAAACTATTGAGAGTGTGCTTTCGCAAACGTTTCGCGATTTCGAATTTCTCATATTGGATGATGGCTCCACCGATAAATCCGCAGAGATCATAAGGTCTTATGCTGCAAAAGACAACCGTGTAAAGGCCTTCTTCGAAAAAAACCAGGGAAAAAGTAATGCCACCAACCAAATCGTTGAATCTGCCCAAGGCGAGTTTTGCGCTTTCCTGGATGCTGACGATGTGATGCTCCCTGGCCGTCTCGCCGCCCAGGTTGAATTTCACAACGCGAATCCGGGCATTCATGCCTCGAGCGCGCATTGTTATTATATTAATGAGAAAGGAAACCAGTTTGGCATTCAGCGCTATCCCTCGTTGAGAACAGTAGAGGAATGGAAGAACGCTTCAGATAAAAAAGAATGGATCACCTGTTCATTCACCGCATTGATGGTGACTACGGATGCCTACAAGAAGACCGGTGGACTCATGAAAAGGTTTGAGCCTTGCGAGGATTTTGAATTTTTGAACCGGCTTGTTGATCAAAAATTTATCATCCTGATCAACCCGGTTGTATTGATGAAATACCGGATTCATCCAACAGCAGTGACGGTTAAAAAACCGATGCTCATATTTGATACCATCACTTTTGTGAAACATTGTATTGAGTTGCGGCGACAAGGAAAGCCGGAAATAACGTTTGCCGAGTTTACAGGGCTGCAGAAGGATTACTCCTGGTGGGTGAAATTTAACCGTAAGCGGTTCAACTATTCCAGGATATTTTTCCGATCCGCCGGTTTTGCTATACTCTCCAAGAATTATATGAGCTTTGTCTGGCAGATCGCGACCTCGATGGTTTTGTCGCCGGATTATGTTTTTAAAAAAATGACCAACCTCTCAAAAAAATAAGTAATGGACGAATCAGGTACCTACGTAGGAACCAATTTTTCTTTAAGCAACCGGATCGGTCGGGTAGTGTGGGCCGTCGTTGACGTATTGTTCTTTAAACTTTCGCCGAAGCCATTACATGCCTGGCGCTCTTTTTTGCTCAGGGCATTCGGTGCTAAAATTGGAAGAAAAGTGCACGTATACCCGGGCGCCAAAATATGGGCACCGTGGAATTTGGAGATGGATGACGCTTCCGCCGTTGCGAACGGTGCGATCCTCTATACACAGGGTAAAATCATTATTGGCAAAAATGTCGTGATCTCCCAGGGAGCGCATTTATGTGCCGGCACACACGATTATAACTTGCCCGATTTTCCGTTGATCACCCGCCCCATTATTGTACAGGATTACGCCTGGGTCGCAGCTGAAGCCTTCATTCACCCGGGCATCACGATAGGAACGGGGTCCGTTGTCGGCGCGAGGTCGGTGGTCACAAAAGATACGCCTGAATGGATGGTTTGCGCGGGCCATCCTTGCAAACCGTTAAGTCAGCGGAACAATATTTCCTTAAAAGCATTGGAGGCCATCGTCTGATTCATGAAGGTTTTATTTTTTCAGCAAAAACGTGAGTTATATTATAGCGTACACATCCTCTTTAATATCGTACGGTCAAAGCTGCCGCCTTCAGTAGAACAAAAAGTGTTGTACTATGCCCACAATGGGTTACCCCGATTGAAAAAGTTTCAGCACATTTTTTCGATCTCGCGAAAAGAAAAAGGCGATATCAATCACATCGTTGAAGAAATCAATTATGCCGCTTTTTTCATGGAAAAAGAGAAGACCATTCTTACCATCCATGACATCATGCGGCTGTATAAAACCTCTGGATTAAAGAAATTTTTCTTCAAATGGTTTTGGCTAAAGCTGCCTATTTCCAGGTCTGGCTTTATCACCGCTGTTTCTGAAACAACCCGTACTGAAATATTAAAACATGTAGCCTGTCCACCGTCAAAGGTGCGGGTGATCTATAATTGCATTTCGCCCGCTTTTGTGCCTGTTCCATCAACATTCAATAAAGTGAAGCCGAACATTTTACAGGTTGGGATAAAGCCGAGCAAAAATCTTCATCGCATGATCCAGGCAATTGAAGGTATTCCATGCAGGCTGACAATTGTTGGTCGCCCGCCGGATGAAACACTCCGGTGGTTAAAAAAATGCAACGTGGAATTTAGCTGGCGTGAAGACCTGACGCAAGACGAAATTATTCAGCAATATGTAGCCTGTGACCTGGTGGTTTTTTGCTCTTTGTACGAAGGTTTCGGCGTACCTATCATTGAAGCGAATGCAGTGGAAAGGCCGGTAGTTACAAGCAACTGTAGCGCAATGGCAGAAGTAGCAGGTGATGCGGCCTGCCTTGTAGATCCCTTGGATATTGCCTCCATCAGGGCAGGAATTATCCGGGTGATCAATGACGACGCGTACCGCGATCAATTAATTGAAGCCGGAAGAATTAATAAAGAACGCTTCGACGCGAAGCACATCGCTGACCAGTATTATCAATTGTATAAGGAGGTTTACGAGAAAAACATCGCCAGGTCGGCCTGAATTTTTCCTGCACAACCCCGCCATACTAAATACCAAAATATTTTTAATTAATGTTTTCTCCTCTTGATTTAACCATTGCTTTACCTGTTCGGAATGAAGAAAGGAATTTACCAGGCTGCCTCGCCGCGATCGGTAAAGACCTGGCAAGCCGGATCGTGATCATAGATTCCGGGAGCACTGATAGAACCCAGGCCATAGCAACCGAGTTTGGAGCCGAAGTCGTAAACTTCGATTGGGATGGAAAATTCCCGAAAAAAAGGAATTGGTTCCTGCGCAATCATTCGATCAATACGAAGTGGATTTTGTTCCTGGATGCTGATGAATACCTGACCGACGCTTTTAAAACCGACCTGCGGGAAACCCTGGCGAAGGGTGACAAAGTAGGATACTGGTTAAGCTATACAATCTATTTCCTGGGCAAACAGTTAAAGGGCGGGTACCCCTTACGAAAACTGGCACTTTTTAAGGTGGGGGCGGGGGAGTATGAACGAATAGATGAGGAACAATGGAGTAAACTGGATATGGAGGTTCATGAACACCCGGTATTGCAAGGGGAGATCGGTGTGATCAAGAGCAAGATCGATCACCAGGATTTTCGCGGCGTGTCGCATTATGTCATCAAGCACAATGAATATGCTTCCTGGGAAGCTGGCCGGTTTTTAAAAAATTCCAGCATCCCCAACATTGCAGCGAACTGGACCTGGAAACAAAAACTCAAATACCGCCTGATGCGGAGTATTCTAATCGGCCCGGCGTACTTTTGCGGCAGTTTTTTCCTGCTCGGAGGATTTCGGGATGGTGCCCGGGGTTGGGCATTCGCTACCTTAAAAATGTCATATTTCACCCAGGTATATTGTAAGATCCGCGAGAGCAGGGTTTCTTAAAGTGTTTTCGTAATAGTTGTATGGGAAAAAGAGTACTGTTGATCGGGGGAAACTATTCACCTGAGTTAACCGGAATTGGAAAATATAATGGGGAAATGATCAATTACATCGCAGCCCAGGGCTACGACTGTACTGTGGTGACTACTTTTCCTTACTATCCGCACTGGCAAGTGCAGGAACCTTTCACAAAATCCTCCTGGTTTTATAAAACCCAGGTTGTGATCCCACCCACTTCAACGGGGCATCCCATCGAGGTTCACCGTTGCCCGCACTACATCCCAAAAAATCCCAGCGGTTTAAAACGAGTCATTTCTGACTTTTCTTTCTTCTTTTCAGCCTTAGTTAAAATAATTGGGTTTCTTTTCAAAAAGAAATTTGACGTGATCATGGTGGTGGCACCGCCATTTCAACTTGGACTACTTGGCCTGTTTTATCGGGCAATAAAAGGGGGAAGACTGATCTACCATATCCAGGATCTCCAGATCGATGCTGCCCGGGATTTCAACCTGATAAAGTCTGCCTTCATTATCAACCTGCTGCTGAAAGTAGAAAAGTACATTTTGATGAAGGCGGATGTGGTGAGCAGCATTTCGGCCGGAATGATAAAAAAGATTGTTGCAAAATACCCGCGTGAGGTGGTATTCTTTCCCAACTGGGTAGATACAAGCCAGTTTTACCCGCTGCTTGAAAAGCGAAATTTAAAAAAGGAATTTAATTTTGAAGAGACAGACAAAATTGTGCTGTATTCGGGTGCCATCGGTGAGAAGCAAGGGCTCGAGACGATACTTGAGTCGGCCGAGGAATTGAAAGATCAACCAGGCGTAAAGTTTGTCATCTGCGGGTCCGGACCCTACAAGGAAAAGCTACGGGCAATAAAGGAAGCACGCAACCTGCACAATGTTTTCTTCTTACCCCTGCAATCGTACGAAAAGCTGAACAGCTTCCTTAATATGGCGGACATCCATTTGGTGATTCAAAAAGCAAATGCGACCGACCTGGTAATGCCTTCAAAACTAACCGCCATCCTTTCCGTAGGTGGAGTGGCCTTAATTACTGCCAACGAAGGTTCCAGCTTGTACGATGTTGTGAATGAGCACGGAATGGGAGTATTGGTGCAACCTGAGAATTCCAAGGCCTTTGTTGAGGCACTGGGAAGGACCCTCGAGGGTAACCAGCAAATAATAAATCAAAATGCTCGTTTATATGCGGAGCGCTATCTTTCTATCGATGAGATTTTCCGCTCGTTTAAGGTGCATATGTAGCGGTGGAGAAAAAGCAGAGAATTTTGCCGGTGGTAAATGTGCGGAACTAAGCAGGATTCGCCGGGAATGTCCGTTTCATTTAATTTACTTTTGCGCTTAATTTTTTGAGCCCGGCTTTTATTTCATTGTTTAGCCAGTTGCCGGGTTTGAGTGATTGATGTTGTCTCCAACACCGCAACCAGGTACGAGCAACGAATTTTTTGGTCGTCCTAAACGCGTTTTTCAAACATGAATTTTTCTTATACAAACGTCTTCCGGTTTTTCTTTGCGCTGGTTGATTTGCTCGTCGTAAACATCATTCACCTGATGTTGATGTTAACGCTTGATCGCGTTCAAGGGGCGGACAGCCAGAAATATACCATCTTGTTTATCGTGAATAACGTAGCCTGGCTTGCCTCGGCTTACCTCACAGGTCTGTACATAAACGACCAGATTTTTAACTACGAGCGATTTGCAAAGCGAACCATACAAGCGTTTGTCCTTTTCACCATTACCTTACTTTTCTTCTTATTCCTTTATCATTTCAGTTACAGCAGGCTATTTGTTGTGCTAAATTTCACGGGAATTGGGGCTGTTCTGGTGATCACACGGATAAGCTTTATCTGGGGTGGCGAATACTTTCGGAAAAAGGGCAGGTATAATAAAAAGATCATCGTGCTGGGATACAATGACGTTTCCAGGGCGCTGGTCAAACATTTTGCTACGTATAATAAAACGATCACCGTCGAAGGTTATTTTGAAGATTATGAGAACGTAAATGAGCTCACTTTCTTCCCGGTATTAGGGATGCGTAAGGATTGCGTTTCTTACGCGATCGAAAATAATGTGATGGAAATTTATTCCACCATCTCTCCCGAACGACATTCCTATGTATATGAAATGGCACAGGCGGCAGAGAAGAATATGATCCGTTTCAAGTTTGTGCCGGATTTTAGAATGTTTGTTAATCGGAACATTCATGTTGATATCATAGATAGTATTCCTATTCTTTCTCTTCGCTCCGAACCGCTGGAAGATATCGCAGCCAGCACCAAAAAGCGATTCTTCGACGTGGTGTTTAGTTTACTCATCATTGCTACAATACTTTGGTGGCTGGTACCATTACTGGCCATCCTGATCAAACTGAATTCACGTGGCCCTATATTCTTCATTCAATTAAGATCCGGTAAAAATAACAAGGCGTTCAAATGTTTTAAATTCAGGACCCTCCGGGTGAATGCCGATTCAGATTCCAAACAAGTAACCCGAGACGATAATCGCATCACCGCCCTCGGTAAGTTCCTGCGGAAAACAAGCCTGGATGAGCTACCACAGTTTTTCAATGTATTGCTGGGCGATATGTCTGTCGTAGGCCCCAGGCCTCACATGTTGAAACATACCGAGGATTATTCCCGTTTGCTTAATGAATACATGATCCGGCACTATGTGAAACCTGGGGTTACGGGCTGGGCGCAGGTAAGCGGTTTTAGAGGAGAAATTAAGGAGCCTGAACAATTGCGTAAAAGAATTGAGCATGATATCTGGTACCTGGAAAATTGGAGCCTCTGGTTGGATATCAGGATTATTTTCCTCACCCTCTACGTAACATTGAAGGGTGACAAAAATGCTTTTTAGACGATCGAAGTTTATTCCAGCGGTTTAACTATTGCCAAGGTTTTTTCAGCACTGTAGGATCAAGCGCCAACTTTCGACCTGAGATCACGATTGTGAAAAATTAGGCACTCGCAATAATTTATAAAATCTCATTACTCAAACCCCGCACTGCGGGGTTTTTTTATTGTATAAATTTTCCTCCCTTTCATGCCGGGTTTCTCCCGGGTACCTTTTCGCGATAAGTACTCTTTCCGTCCGTGACGGCCCGATTCCTGCGTTCAAGTTTCTCCATTTTCGGTTATTTTTCTTCGTAATCCCACGTGTATGAGTGCACACATTTTACCTGTTAGACCTTAGTGCTATTCGGGAAACTACGTGTTGAGATAGGTGGTTCTCCGTCGTATTTACCTTTCAGCTTCCAACTCCCAACTTTCATTTTTTTTCATTTATCAAATATTATTTCAAAGAGGGATGCTCCGGGTAAAAAAAGACCTGGACTCATTCTATAATTTCAAATCCCTGATCGAGGGCCGCTGTTTTCACCTGATCCTTACAATCCGCTACAGTAAAGCATTTCAGGACTTGTCGATAATTGTATGTTACACAATTATTAAGAATTGGATTACGCTGTTTTAGATATCTGTCTACAAAATATAATCTACCCCAACAGCGTTTAATCGATGGTATGTCACTCGTAAGAGCTCATACTTATCCGATCCTATCTTAACAAATCCGAATACCCTTGAAAAACTCAGTAATTAAGAAATTAATTTTTCTTCTATTCGTCGCATGTTCCGCTACCGCACAAGATGGCAAGTTTACCTTCAACTTGCCCGTCGCATCTACTACAAGCGCTGGTGTTTACAAAACAGATGGCACCCTTATCCGCACACTTTGGAGCAATGAAAAATTATCCGGTGGAAGTCATTCCAAATCCTGGGATGGAAATACAGACGCAGGGATCAAAGCCAGTTCCCTTTTAAGCTACCAGGTAAAAGTCGTTTCGCACAACATTTCCTATTCCTGGCAAGGAACCATTGGAAATAATTCCGACTCTTTAACCGGCGCGGCAAAACACCGTGGTTATTACCGTTGTATGAGTGGCCTGGCTTTTGGGCCAACCTATGGTTATTTTTGCATGGGCTATAGCGAGGGTACTCCAAGTTTAGCCAAATTCAATATTGCCAACCCACGTGTTAAGATCCCGATCTATGGCAACATTAACACGGGAGATATCAATTACGTAACCACTGATGGCAATTATGTTTACTGGGGTGGTTTTGATCCGAATGCAGCCATCGGCAGTTTCGTATTCGCAACAAGAGTTGCAGATGATACAGAAGTAAAATTCACGGCGGGTTCAATTTTCAATTCTACGTTCGGTAGGGATTATCCTTATGCCATTTCAATCATGAGCCAGTCAAATGCGCTCATCTCCGGAATGGCGGTTCAAAAAACAGGCAACTACCTGTTCGTTGCACGAGCCGGAATTAACCAGGTGCAGGTCATCAACAAAGCAACCGGCAGTGTCATTCATTCATTGAGCTATAACAGTCCAAAAGGATTAAGCACGGATGGCCGCGATGATCTTTGGATGATCACGGGTAAAGACAGCGTGATGAAATACACCGTGAACGTTGACGGTACTTTATCTTCTCCTGTTTTGAAATTGTTTGGTGTAGAAGAACCACTTTCAACCCAGGTTTCTCCGGATGGTACGCAAGTGAGTGTGACAGATGGCGGTCAAAGCCAGCAAGTGAAGAGTTATAACAATGTAACTGGTAGTGCTATAAAAACTATGGGAACTGTAGGTGGCTATTTGCAGAGCCCGGCAGTTGCGGACAACAAATTTTACTTCAGCGACGTAAATGGTACAGGTACGGGTCAATACACAAAAACCGCGTTTATCGCCTACCAGGCTGATGGATCATTTTGGGTAAACGATCCAGGCAATTCCCGTGTTCAGCATTTTACACAAGCAGGAGCATATTCCGATTACCTGATGTGGCTTGGTTCCACCTATTTTGTGGGGGTAGACAAAAATAATATCAACAGGGTTTTCAGCGATTTCCTGGAATTTGAGATCGACTATAACGTTCAAAAACTCACAGGCAAAACTGGCTGGAAATTAAAAAACAACTGGGGAGCCTCAGTCAATTCAGTTACCTATCACCGGTTTCCGAAACACATCACCACGCTGTCGAACGGCAGAACCTATGGCTTGATCAGGAAAACCAATGACTGGGAAGTAATAGAATTTCCTGCTGAAGGAAAAATCCGGTTTACTGGCATCATCTTTCTCGGCCTAACCAAATTGTTATGTAGTGATGGCTCTTTACAAGATTATACATTGGTTGGAACAAAGGCAACTTATAGGAGATACCCATTGATCGGGTTTACCAGCGCGGGTAATCCACAGTGGAGCACAGTTCCTGAGTTACTGGCAACTGCACCAATTGACAACATCGAAGGGAACCCGGTTAATTTTCCAAACAGCCAGGTTTTTTCAACCACCACAAATAAGATCGCCCTTTACAATCATAAGGCCTGGGCTAATAACGCCGGCCCCGTATTCTCCACAGGATATCACATGGGTATCATGGAAAAAGGTGCTGATGATAAATGGCTGGTGAAATCAGAAAAATCTACCCATAGAAATTACCAGGGAGAATATCCGCAGCCAGGCTTTTTCGATTGCGGTAACATGGTAAATGATTTTGCGGGTTCAAACCTTAACATTATCGACAGGCAAATTATTACCGGCTATCATGGCGAGTTTTGGAAAAACGGCCAAACAAACAAATACAACCACTACTTTGACAATGGTTTGCCACTCGGTCAATTTGGTACAACCCGTTATGATATTGGCGCTCACATTCCTGCCGCGCCTATGATGGCGGGCAATGCATTGAGCCCAACCTTAGTGAAAGACGCTGTGGGTGATCTTTACTTATGGCATGGTGATGAAAGTGACCACTCTGCAATTCACCGCTGGAAGATCACCAACGTTAGCTCTGTGTTAGAACAAATCTTGAACGTACCTTACCCCGCTGCTTTTGTTGCGCCGCAACACAACTTCGAGAACCTGATGGTAGATCTTCCGTTCGATGCTACTTTAGTAACGAACACTGCAGGTTGGACGCGCTATCCGTTAATAGATTCAGTAGTAAACAAGTTTACCGACAACTGGTCCGTTATTACTTCGGCTATGAAATATGAAAAAGGTGTTGACCTTTTCATGCGCTTTTCTCAACCAACGGCACAAACTTTCAACGTTAGTCGCGACCTGGGAGCAGATAGCGTGAAAAATGATTGGAAGATCACCGGTAATGTGATATTGGTTTGTTCCGGCGGAACGCTGAATGGCCAGGGTAACAACGCTTACATTGACGTACTCGATTACAGTGGAAAAATACTTACAACCTTCTACGGAGCGAAAGACCTTTCCTTGTACCCAACTGTGATATCCAAAGTATTTGGTAATTCGAACCAAATGTTGTCAATGTCAGGTTCAGGTATCGTTGATAAAGAGCAAAATTTTGAGATCATCGTTAATAAAGGTGTTGTCACCTTTAAGTATGGTAGCTATAGCACCACAACAACCTTGATGGATGCAACAGGCAATTGGAGAAGGCCGAAAACTTTGCGTTTTCGTTTTGTTTCAAAAGTTTCTACCCAGAATTATAATGTGCGGTTCGATGTAAGCGACTTAAAACTGTACAAGGATGTTGCACTTGTACCAACTACGAATAAACCACCGGTGGCTTTTGCAGGACCAGACCAGGTCGTGAACCTGCCTGTAACAACAACAAACCTGGAAGGCTCTGGCACTGACAGTGATGGTAACGTTGTTTCTTATTCCTGGACAAAATTATCTGGCCCAAGCTCTGGTTTCCTTGCATCTCCTGGTACCGCGGTATCGGGTGTCGTGATAGCTATACCAGGTGTTTATAAATACCAACTGACAGTTACCGATAACGAAGGCGCCATGGGCAGAGATACGATCGTAGTAACCTTGAACGCAGCTCAAAATATACCTCCGGTAGCGAATGCCGGTGCAGATCAGGCTATCACGTTGCCTTCAAATAATACTACCTTAACCGGTATTGGAACCGACAGCGACGGCTTCATCGTTAGTTATGAGTGGGCTAAAATTTCCGGTCCAACCGGTGGCCTTCCTTCACCAACAAATACCAATGCCACGGTCATTACCGGTCTTACCACCGGTACTTACCAATACCTGTTCAGCGTTAAAGATGATGCAGGTGCAATTACCAGGGATACCGTGGTAATAACGGTTTACCCGGCGGGTAATCAGGCTCCTGTAGCTCATGCAGGGATGGATATTGCGATCACCCTGCCTGTAAATAATATAACTGTAACCGGTACTGCTTCAGATGCCGATGGTACTATCAGCAGTTTTGCCTGGTCGCAGTTAAGCGGACCAAGTATAGCATTCATCGCGTCTCCAAATGCCGCTTCGTCGTTGATCAGCAACCTGGTTGAAGGAGCTTATGAATATGTTTTAACAGTGAAAGATGACCTGGGTGCAGTTTCAAACGATACGATCCGCATCACTGTTAACTCTGTTTCCAACCTAACTCCGACAGCTATTGCCGGTGCCGACGTTGTGATCAGCCAGCCGGCTACCACCGCAACACTTGCAGGGAGTGGAATTGATTTGGATGGTACCATCGCGACTTATCGCTGGATGCTGCTTACTGGTCCAACCGTAGCCGGAATTGTATCGCCTGCCTCAGCCGTTACAACGATCAATAACCTCGGAGTGGGCGTTTATGAATTTGAATTACAAGTAAAAGATAATAAAGGCGCCATTTCTTCAGATACCGTACAGGTTATGGTATTGGGTGTCGGCAACCAGGCTCCTAAAGCCGATGCCGGCCTAACTCAAACGTTTAACCTGCCTGTAAATGTTACCACGCTAACAGGCGAGGGTATTGATGATGATGGCTCGGTTGTAGCGTACTTATGGAAAAAAATATCCGGCCCGGCCGCCGGTTCGATCGCTTACCCGACAGCGGCTTCAACTGCCATTACTGATCTTATCGCGGGTACCTATACGTTCGAACTTACTGTTACTGACAACAAAGGTGCAATAGGGAAAGCTACGGTAGTGATCATTGTTAACCCGGCTATTAATCTGAAACCCGTTGCAAATGCAGGTGCAGATCAGGCAATTCGTTTACCTCAAAATAGTGTAACCTTAACCGGTAGTTCAACTGACACCGATGGCACAATTGTACTGGTTTCCTGGAAACAGGTTTCAGGTCCTGTTGGCAGCACCATCGCTCAACCGGGACAGCTTGCATCTGCTGTAACCAACCTGGGACAAGGCGTTTACGAATTCGAGCTTTCTGTTACAGATAATGCCGGGGCGACTGCAAAAGATACCATGCAGCTTACAGTAAGTTCGATCGGCAATAAGTTGCCGGTAGCAATTGCTGGAAATGACCAGGATTTGAACCTCCCGCTGAATTCCGTCACCCTATCAGGTGCAGGTACAGATATGGACGGAACCATCATTGCTTTTTCCTGGAGAAAAATTTCCGGTGCCGACCACGGATTGATCCTCAATCCCAATTCAGTAACAACACTGGTGACAAACCTGGAGATCGGGTCCTATTTATATGAACTTACAGTGACAGACAATATGGGTGGTGTTGCGTCTGACACCTTGAAGGTTACTGTAAATGCCGCGGTTAACTGGGCGCCTATCGCAAATGCCGGAGCAGATCTTACGATCACCTTGCCGGTAAATTCAACAACCCTGGCTGGAATGGGAACCGATGTTGATGGTACCATCGCTACGTACGCATGGACTAAATTATCAGGTCCGGTAACAGGAGTTGCCGCTTCACCAAATACTGCCCTTACCTTGCTCAACAACCTGGTTGCAGGTACATATACGTACTTGCTAACAGTGACCGATAACGCTGGCGCTATCGGGAAAGATACAGTGGTCATCACAGTAGAAGCTGCTCCAAACCAGGCACCTCGTGTTGATGCGGGGGCAAATATCGTGATCAACCTGCCGTTAGACAGCACATTCCTAAATGGCTCAGCTGTTGATGAGGATGGCACAATTGCAAGCTATTCCTGGACGATGATTTCCGGCGCTGTGGGTGCAGGCTTAAAGAATGCCCGCCAGGCTATCGCTACAGCCTATGCGCTGAAAGCAGGTCAATACATTTTTGAACTGACGGTGACCGATGACGATGGTGCTGTGTCAGTTGATACAGTGCAGGTAACCGTTAATGGTGCGAACAACCTCGCGCCGGTAGCAAATGCCGGCGTTGATATCTTCATTTCACTTCCTTCAAATGCAACCTTATTCAATGGAACTGCAACGGATGCAGACGGTACAATTGCAAGTTATTCGTGGATTAAATTATCGGGACCAGCCGCAGGCAGCCTTACGTTACAAAACACTGCCAACGCGTCGATCACAGGCCTGGTGCAGGGCGTATACAGCTTTGAATTGACAGTAACCGATAACCTGGGTGCCGTTTCAAAGGATGTGGTGAATGTTACAGTAAATGCACCGGAAAATCAAGTTCCGGTAGCTAATGCAGGTGCAGACCAGGTGGTACAACTTCCTGTAAACACCGCAACCTTAACTGGAACTGGGGTAGATACTGATGGCACCATCGCCAACTATACCTGGGCTAAAATTGACGGTCCGGCATCTGGCAATATCACGTCTCCCACTGCTGCTAGTACAATACTTACTAACCTCGTTGAAGGCGTCTATCATTACCAGTTGATCATCCGCGATAACAGCGGTGCAACAGCAAGAGACACGATACAGGTAACGGTGAGTTCGGCACCTAATATGGCTCCCGTAGCAAACGCAGGACCGGATCAAACCATCGCGTTACCAAAGTCGGACGTTACACTGTCTGGCGATGCCACCGATATCGATGGAACTATCACCAGTTATGCCTGGAGAAAAATATCAGGTCCGGCAACTGGCAGCATCGCTTCGCCCGGTTCAGGAATTACTTCGGTTACCGCCTTGGTACAAGGAGTTTACAAATTTGAGTTTACTGTAAAAGACGATAAAGGCGCGACTACACGTGACACTATCCAGGTAACTGTAATCGGAGTTCAAAATGAGCTTCCAACTGCTGATGCCGGTAAAGACCAGGACATAGTGCTACCCGCGAATACAACAACATTGGCTGGAAATGCCAATGACCTTGATGGATTCATTACGACATATTTATGGAGAAAAATTTCAGGCCCTTCTTCCGGAACAATTGCCACACCTTCATCAGCCACTTCGGCTGTGAACAGCCTGGTGAAAGGAGTTTACTTCTTTGAATTTACAGTGACTGATAACGCGGGTGCCGTTGCAAAAGATACCATACGGGTAAGTGTGAATGATTTCAATTTTGCACCGGTAGCGAATGCGGGCACAGACCAAACCATCACCTTGCCAGCAAGCAGCGCCTCTTTAACTGGTAGTGCGACTGATGTTGATGGAACCATTGTAAACTATGCATGGGTAAAAATATCCGGTCCTACGGAAGGTACCATAGTAACTCCGGGTGCTGCAGCCACAGACGTGAATGCGCTTGTACAGGGGTTGTACGAATTTGAGTTAACGGTAACAGACGACGACGGGGCCATCGCTAAAGATACCATCCAGGTAACTGTTAATGATTTAACGAACATGGCGCCGGTAGCGAATGCCGGCCCGAATAGGACGATCACTTTACCAGTGACTACGACCACGCTTTCTGGTAGCGGAACAGACGCTGATGGAACGGTGGTAAGCTATTCATGGGTTATGATCTCCGGTCCTGCAGCGCCTTCTATTGTTACCCCAAATGCCGCAGTCACAACAATCAATAATCTTGCATACGGTACCTACAAATTTGAATTGACCGTAACAGATGACAAAGGCGCTATTTCTAAAGATGTGGTAGAAGTATTGGTCACTTCACTTACGAATGTACCACCGATCGCAAACGCTGGTCCCGACCAGTTTATCATCTCACCGAAGAACAACACCATACTTCATGGAACCGGCACTGATCCGGACGGAACAGTAACAAGGTATAGCTGGACAAAAATTTCCGGGCCACAGGGTACTATTACCTCGCCTAACTCGGCTGATCCAACACTTAAGAATCTTGTTCCGGGCGTATATGTTTATCAACTAACGGTTAGGGACAACGACGGAGCAACCTCAACCGACTTGGTGCAGATCACGGTGGGAACTCCAACACCTGCAAATAACATCGCTCCTGTTGCCAACGCAGGAACAAATAAATCAATCACTCTACCTGTTAACACTACAATGCTTAACGGAAGCGCAACAGATACAGATGGCACCATCAGCAGCTATGCCTGGACAAAATTGTCTGGTCCAGCTGCCGGAACGATCACCTCTCCAGCTTCAGGCACTACTGCTGTTAGCGGATTGGAAGAAGGTGTTTACCAGTTCGTGCTTACCGTGAAAGATAACCTGGGAGCAATTGGGAAAGACACGGTGCAGGTAACTGTGATCGCAATACCTAACCAGGCGCCGTTAGCCGATGCGGGTATGGATCAATCAATTTCACTGCCTGTCAATTACACAACCTTATATGGCATCGGTATTGATCCGGACGGAACGATCTCGAGCTATGACTGGAAGATCATTTCAGGACCCGGTACTGGCAACATCTTTTCACAAGGTTCAGCCACCACGGCTGCAGGAAACCTGGTACAAGGCGTTTACGCTTTTGAACTGACGGTAACTGATAATAATGGCGGAACTGGTAAAGACACCTTGGTGCTGACCGTGTTCCCACCAGACAATAAAACGCCTGTAGCAAATGCAGGATCGGCAAGGGTGATCAACTTACCAATTAATTCTGTTACCCTTAATGGAACAGGTACTGATGAAGATGGAACCATTGTTTCATACGGCTGGATTCAGCTATCAGGTCCATCGATCGGAACTATTGCTGCCGGTAATGCACCTGAGGTTACCATCACGAACCTTGTAGAAGGAACTTACCAGTTTGAACTGACCGTAACCGACAACGATGGAGCTATTTCAAAGGATATTGTGGAAGTTACCGTGACCCCTGCGGTGAACCAGGCACCAGTGGCAAATGCCGGTGCTGACAAAACCATCACCTTGCCTGTAGATAACACTAGCCTGGAAGGATTGGGAACTGATGCAGATGGTACAGTCGCTGGTTACAAATGGACGCGGATCTCAGGTCCGGCTGCTGGTATCATCGGCGCGCCAAATGAAGCAACTTCTACCTTGACGAACCTGGTTGAAGGTGTTTATCAATACCAGTTGACTGTTACTGATAACAACGGTGACGCCTCAAAAGATACTATGACCGTGACCGTACTTTCAGCACCAAACCTGGCGCCGGTTGCCGACGCTGGAACTGATAAA
>JAURWD010000001.1 GCA_030655145.1 Ferruginibacter sp. | reverse complement strand
TGCCAGCACGTCAACCGAATTGCCTTCTTTCAAAGATGCAATAACGGGAGCGCCTGGTTGCGGAGCATCAGTAAGTACGGCAGCTGCTTTGAGCTTGGTTTGCCGTAATTTTTTGTCCAACGGATCCAGGTTGGAGGCGGCAATAAATCTTATCTCGCCGCCAGGCAGTGTCACCTTGTACATATTTCCCGTGGCGGCAACAATTCTAACCGGAAGGTTGTCGCCGGCTTTCTCCCCCGGCAAGGTTCCGGGAGTAAGGAGTACCTGCGTTGTTGGCTTCGTGATGCGCATGGTGGTGCCCAACGAGTTGCGGGAGGCAGTAATGGCTGCGGGTTCAGCTTTTATTGGGTTCACATAAGGAAACGGATCAACCGCTCCGCCCATGGTGTAGATCCCAAAATGCAGGTGAGGGGAGGTGGTTCTTGCATTGCCGGTATTACCCATCAAACCAATGACGTCGCCTGTTTTTACCCGCTGCCCGTTGATTGCGATCTGTGAATCGAGGTGGGCATAGTACCAGGTTTCATTAGAAGAATTTGAGCGGATAAAAACAACTTTACCACCTAAGTTATTTTCTGTCACGCTGCTTACAACGCCTTCACCTACGGCAAGGAGCGGGGTGCCGCGGGATCCGCCAATATCTATTCCTTCATGTTTACGTGCGCCATTATCGCGACCAGCTCCCCAATAGCTGATCACTTTATTTTTCGCATTGGGCGAGGGTGCGGGAAAAGCCAGGGACGGCCCGGTTTTGATGCTGAGGGTATACGAACAGCTTTGCAATAATTCCGGCTGTAATCTTAGAACAAAACTGGTGTTTTCCTTTACATTGAATTCGAGGAGGTTTGTAAGGGTGTCGATGGATTGCAGGTACCGGGTATTGGTATTTTGCTGTTGGAAGAGGTCGCCAAAGAAAAGGTAATTACTAGCCGGGGTTTTCTGCAAGGTGATGATCAGTCGTTCACCTCTCTTCGCGCTAAAACTTAATGCCGTGGCCCCGGGAAACTCTGAAGAGAAATAACCGGTTTCCTGGTAGGGAAGTTGGATTGCGATCGCGTTGATCACTGCTTTATTTCCCACTTCAAACCATTTCTTTCCGAGTGCAGTTGCATTCAACCCGGTGCTGGTAAGTTTATCTGCGTACTGCTCATGGGCGGTCTTTTTTGAGAAAACGGTTCCGGGAGTTTTGCAGGAGAAAAGAATTAGTACGAACGAAAACAGGGTGAGAACTTTGAGCATATCAACGATTTCAGTCATTGTAAAAAGAATAATGCCAAACTTAAGGAAAGCCGATCGACCGCTGAAATTCTTAACAATACGGCAAGAGATTTCGAACCAGTAGGAAAAGGATACACTTGAGTTTTAGCGCCAATTTTTTTGTGAGACCATAAGTGTGTTTCCTTTTTTTGGATTTAAAGCAACAAGCATATCCTGTTCTATCTGTTGCGCCTCCCTAAAATTTTTGAGGGTTTGATAAACAGAACTTAATAACCAGTAATTTCCTCTGAATCGTGGTTTAAAAAGAAATTGAGATACGGATTGATTACTAATAAATAACAAAAAGTTCTGTAAATGAATAATGCTTAAAGGTTATACATCCTTTGAAAGTTAAATTTGATGCACTTGCATTATACCCTTACTACCAGGTGTTTATGAAGGCTGACGCCAGAAGAATTGAAGGTAATTCGGGCATTTAGTCAACAAACGCTCAACCTCAATTCAGGTACGGCTTTCCGCCTCAAACTCATTAACTTTGCGCCAATTTTTATGAAGACAAAAACATTACACCGTGATAAAGTCAATATCATCACCCTCGGGTGTAGCAAGAACATGGTGGATAGCGAGGTATTGAGCGGGCAGTTGCAGGCAAACGAGATCGAGGTGGTGCACGAGAGTGGAAAGAAAGACCACAACATTGTAATCGTGAATACCTGCGGATTTATAGAGAAGGCAAAGGAAGAAAGTGTGCATACCATTTTGCAACAGGTAGAACTGAAGCGCCGGGGTAAACTAGATAAGGTCTATGTTACCGGATGCCTGAGCGAACGCTACAAAAATAACCTTGAGACAGAGATACCGGAAGTGGACGCTTATTTCGGCACCATGGAACTGCCATTGATCCTGAAACAATTTGATGCCGATTACAAAGCAGAACTCATAGGCGAGCGATTACTTAGTACGCCACAGCATTATGCGTACATGAAGATCAGCGAGGGCTGTAACCGTACCTGTTCTTTCTGTGCCATTCCCTTGATGCGCGGGCAACATGTAAGCCGGACCATTGAGTCTCTGGTTGACGAAGCAAAGCGCCTGGTTGACCGTGGTGTTAAAGAAGTAATGCTCATCGCCCAGGAACTGACTTACTACGGCCTGGACATTTACAAGAAAAGAGAATTGCCGCATTTGCTCAATGCCTTAGCTGATGTAAAAGGATTGGAATGGATTCGCCTGCATTATGCCTATCCTTCTAAATTCCCGATGGAAATTATTGATGCCATAAAGGACCGGGATAATATTTGCAATTACCTTGACATGCCCCTGCAGCATGCGGCAAATAACATGTTGCGCCTCATGAAACGCCAGATCACGCGGGAAGAAATGGAGGACCTCATACACCAGATCCGCTACAAAATTCCAGGAATTTGTTTGCGTACAACGTTGATCGCAGGTTTTCCGGGAGAAACGCAGGATGACGTTGAGGAATTAAAAACCTTTTTACAAAAAATGCGCTTCGATCGCGTTGGTACTTTTACTTACAGTCATGAAGAAGGTACCAGTGCGCACGACCTCGTAGACGATATCCCGGCTGCTGTAAAAGAAGAAAGAGCAGAGGAGATTATGGAAGTTCAACAGGAAATATCGCTGGAAAAAAACCAGGAAAAAGTCGGCAAAACTTTTAAAGTGATGATCGATAAAAAAGAGGCGGGCCGTTATTTGGGACGCACGGAATTTGACAGCGTAGAAGTTGACAACGAAGTGATCATTGACGGGAAGAAGAAACTCGCGATCGGTGAGTTTGTGAACGTGAAGATCACCAAGGCTTTTGATTATGATATCGAGGGAGTGGTCGTTTAGCCCTACCAGTTAGTTAAATATTTGCCGGGCCTAATCAACCCGGCTTTTTAATGCTTGTTTGTGGAAACAGCATTCATTGCCTCGGTCCAGGTTTTTAAGTCGTTTGCGATCTTGCGATCATTACTCAGGCGCGGCACTTTGTTTTGTCCCCCCAGTTTACCTACACTTTTCATGTAGTCGATAAAGCCGTTTTTCTTAATGGGAGAAATGTTCAGCCGGTGCAGGATATTACCATTTATCAGGTCATCATAATACACATTCTTCGAGCGTAAGTTGTCATCTACCTTCCTGGCGAAGGCTTCCATATCGCGGGGATTGTTTTCAAATTCAATAAACCATTCATGGTAACTTTTACCTCCATCCTGCGCTATCATTGGCGCTACGGTAAATTCTGTGATATAAATCTGTTCCTCCTTTGCGGCATCCAATAGCGCAGATTCTACCTCCTCCCCAATTACATGTTCGCCGAAGGCGGAGATGAAATGTTTCGTTCTACCAGTTACGACTATACGATACGGATTGACAGAGAGAAATTTGATGGTATCCCCGATGTTGTATCCCCAAAGGCCGGCATTGTTATTTACAATCAGTGCATAATTTTCGCCAACCTTTACATCTTTTAATGTAAGCCTGGTCGGGTTGTCGTTAAATATTTCGCCGGCCGGAACAAACTCAAAGAAAATTCCGCTGTTAGTATTCAGTAATAAGCCTTCTTCTTTTTGGGAATCCTGGAAGGCAAAAAAGCCTTCACTGGCGGGATAAAATTCTATGCAATCCACCTGTCGGCCAATACTCTCGAACAGTTTGGATTTATAGGGTTCAAAGTTTACGCCGCCCTGGACCATCACTTTGAAGTTTGGAAAAAGCTCACCGATCTTTTTGCCGCTTTTTTCCTGCAGGCGATCAAAATACATTTGCACCCAAGGGGGAATGCCACTTATCAGTGTCATGTCCTGGCCGATGGTTTCAGCGACGATCTTGTCCAGTTTTTCTTCCCATTCCTCGATACAATTTGTTTCATAGGAGGGGAGTTGGTTTGCGCGGAGATAGCGGGGAACATGATGGTTGACAATACCACTCAACCTGCCGGTTGGAATACCACCGATCCGCTCGAGTTCGGGCGAACCGCTGAGAAAGATCAGTTTGCCATTAGCGAATTCCGTGTTTCCAGTTTCAGCCATATAACAAAGCAAGGCATTGCGGGCAGAATTGATATGATTTGGGATAGAATCTTTACTGATGGGAATATACTTGACGCCACTGGTTGTACCACTGGTTTTTGCAAAATAGATAGGTTGTCCTTTCCACAATACATTGTGCTTGCCCTCTTTAATTCTTTCGATGTAAGGCTTAAATTCTTCATAATCCCGGATCGGAACCTGCTTCGCAAAATCTTCAAAAGTTTTAATGTCAGCGAAACCATGTTCTTTACCGAACTCGGTTTTTGCGCCAACTTTTACCAACTGAAGGAAAGTAGCTTGCTGGTCATCAAACGCCGTTTCAATCCCTTTTTTTATTTGCTTATATATATAGCTTGCAAAAGGCTTTGCGAGAATGGATTTTATTTTCATATTCCAATTCCCCGTAGGGAAATTTAAAACGGTGATTGACAAATTCAATTAGCGGCACGGCAGCAGCCTGACAAATTTAGTTGAAATCGCTTTTAAAGTTTGTTCTAAGGTATCGTAAATCTATTCGTATTAGTTGCAATTGCAGGACCAATCTTTTTCCAGGTCTATAACAGTAACTACCACCAGTTCGGCTTGCTTTGGCGCAAACACAATGCGCACACGTTGGCGATCGTGTGTCATACCTTCGAGTGGGTAGGTTTTACCGCGTTGGTCTTCCTCGATCTTCGCTTCATTTAATTGTCCGGTTTGCAGGATCTCTTCTACTTCTGATTCGTCAATTTGCCGGCAGCCCATGCGACAACGGGCATGTTTGCTGTAGATGATTTTGCCGGTGCGACTAAATGGAAGCTCAGTTTCTGCGGGAATGGTCACCTCGCTTCGCTGCGGGACTGAGGCTCCACGCTGGTTCTTTTTTACGTAGTAAAGCAACAACGCGGCAAGTAACAAAACAAGATAGGGGAGATACTTTTTATTGATCATGCGGCGCTAAAATAGTTGAAATCAAAGAAAAGATGATTTCAAAATGAACAACGGTAAAACTGGTGCTTGCCAATTATCGGGGACGAGTTGTGATGAGGATTGTTAGAAGAAATTTACCTGTCCCGGGCAATATTTTGTTTTATTTCTGCAACCCCAGCAGGGCTCTGCAAATCGCCCGCTACCCAAATCGGGAATCCCATGTTGGCAAGGGTACTTATCTTTGCAAAATGAGTAAGACTGTGGCCTTACATACCCTGGGATGTAAATTGAATTTTTCTGAAACCTCCACCATCGGCAGGTTATTGGAAAATGACGGCTTTACGAAAACTGGGTTTGATGAGGTAGCCGATGTGTATGTGATCAACACCTGTTCGGTAACTGATAACGCGGATAAAGAATGCCGTCAATTGGTGAGGCGTATACAAAAAAAAGCCCCTGCTGCCATGGTGGTAATTACTGGTTGCTATGCCCAGCTAAAACCAACCGAAATTGCTCAAATTCCTGGAGTAGACCTCGTGCTGGGTGCGGCTGAAAAATTCAACATTGCCGGTCATCTCCGCGAGATAACCAAGGGAGATGCGACGAAGATCTGCAGTTGCGATATTGAAGATGTAAATGTGTTTACCGCTTCGCATTCGATGAACGACCGTACCAGGGTTTTCCTGAAAGTCCAGGATGGCTGCGATTATAGTTGCTCGTTCTGCACCATTCCGCTTGCAAGGGGAAAGAGCAGGAGCGATCAAATGGCTAATGTTGTTGCGAACGTGCAGGAGATAGCAGCACAGGGAGTAAAAGAAATTGTATTGACAGGAATCAACCTGGGAGATTTTAAAAATGAATCTGCGGAAGAGATAACAGGGGTAAAACGCCCGCTGACGGAACCGACAAATTTCCTCAAACTGATCCAGGAGTTGGACCAGGTGGAAGGCATCGAACGTTTCCGCATTTCTTCCATCGAGCCAAACCTGTTGTCGAACGACATCATTGAATTTGTAAGTAACAGCAGGCATTTTATGCCGCATTTCCATATCCCACTGCAAAGTGGAAGCAACCGGATTTTAGGCCTTATGCGCCGCCGCTATAAAAAGGAGTTGTATGCTGAAAGGGTAGGGCTGATCAGGATGCTGATGCCACATTGTTGTATTGGAGTAGATGTGATTGTTGGTTTCCCGGGCGAAACAGAAGCCGACTTCCAGGAAACGTTTGACTTCCTGCACGGACTGGATATTTCTTACCTGCATGTGTTCACTTATTCCGAGCGGGCCAACACACTTGCAGCTGAAATGAAACACGCTGTTCCGGTGGAAATCAGAAACCAACGCAACAAAGTCTTACGTAACTTAAGTTACCAGAAGATGCAATATTTCACAAATGACCACGTTGGCGAAATAAGGAATGTGTTATTCGAGAGCCGGAATAAGAACGGCATGGTTGAAGGTTATACCGATAACTATATTAAAATTACAGCACCATGTAAAGACGGTTGGGAAAACAACATTGTACCATGGAAAATATAAACGAAGAGAAATACGCCAAGTTCCAGGTTACCATTCATTTCGAAATGGACGATGACTTTATGAGCTTAGTTCCAAAACACCGGGAGTACATTAACGAACTTATCGACAATGGAACGATCGATTATTATTCGGTCAGTATGGAAACGCATCGCTGCTGGATGATCCTGAATGCACACTCAAAAACTGAAGTGAGCGACTACCTTGATAAAACCCCGCTGCACAAATACTGGACAGTCGAGATAGATGAATTATTTGTCTATGATTCTCAATCCTACCGCCTTCCTGCCCTCCAGTTAAATTAGTTTATTCTTATACGCAACCGTTGAACCAACGGTTAAGCCTCCAGATTTTTCTGGTGATCACGCGATATCTCCACGAACTTTTCATTTAATAAAATCGACAATATAAGATAGCGATGGCTATTGAAGCCGTCACCTTTTTGTGCAACTACCCCTGCGTAACCAAAAAAAGAGGAAGACTTTTGCAAGCCTTCCTCCTGTCCTCTAAACCTTGATTTATGCCGGGACTTTGTCGGGCTTCTCCCTATCCCAAAAACGGTGCAGGGCAATCGCCTTAATGAAATGATCTGCAATATTACCACCAGTATCTCCTACGATGATACCGGTCTTAAGCACATCCGCATCAGAAGTTTCAGCAGGTATTTTCTTTGCAAAATAGGTTTCTTTTAAAACCTGTCTTGCCTCGCTGTCGGCGGCGATGGGCTTACAATGTTTGAACGCCTCATTAAGAAAATGAATTGCATCGGGTTCCGAAGCAATCGAAGCTACACTGCTTGTACCTCCGGGTACATATACAGCGTCGTACAAGACCGAAGCTGTTGTCAGGAAGCTCTTCATGATGGGAAATTCAGTGTCGTTGGCAGATTTAATGGCACATAGTTTTGGAGCCACCAACTCTACCGCAGCACCTGCTGCTTCAAGCGCCGTCTTCATGGCCAGCAAGGAACTTTCGTCAACGCCGTCGGCCACAAGCATTGCCACCTTCCTTGTTTTAATGGTATCCTTGATGGTGTTTTCCATACTGAGCGCTGCCGATTTTTCAATGGCGCCTTCGGATTCTACCGGCTGATAATCTGCAGGGTCCGCATCCGCCGGAATGCTGCCATTCAGCGAGCTATCGCGGTCTTCCGGGATCGATATGCCCAGGTAGACCGCAACTGCTGCCGCCAAACCTTTATCAACATGGGTCAACAATTTTACCATTCTTTCCCTTATCGCGATTGTTTCCACCTTTCCTAATTCGAAACACAAAGCGTCGGTCAAATGATTTTTTTCAGCATCAGACTGGCTATTGAAAAATAATTTTGCCTGGCTGAAAAAGTCGAGAAAGCTTTTACTCCGTGTCCGTATTTTATGTCCATCGACTCTTTCCGGGAAACTGGTAAACCCGCCTTCGCTGGCTTTCGCCTGGTAAGGACATCCACCGCCGAGGCTGTTCGGTTCGTAACTCACCCTGCCGGTATTTATCGTATGCCGCATATGGCCATCACGTTGATTGTTGTGGACGGGACTAACTGGCCGGTTAATAGGAAGTTCCTGGAAGTTGTGTGTGCCGAGGCGGGAGAGCTGCGTATCCGAATACGAAAACAACCTGCCCTGTAACAACGGATCATTCGAAATATCGATGCCCGGTACCAGGTGGCCCGGGTTGAAAGCTACTTGTTCGGTTTCCGCGAAGAAATTATCGGGATTACGATTCAACGTCATTTTACCAATGCGCCGAACAGGTACCAGTTCCTCCGGAATGAGTTTGGTTGCATCCAGCAGGTCGAAGCCATATTTGAATTCATCAGCTTCCGGCACGATTTGAACACCGAGTTCCCACTCTGGGAAGTTTCCAGATTCGATGGCCTTCCAAAGATCTTCGCGGTGAAAGTCAGAGTTTTTGCCGGATATTTTCTGTGCCTCATCCCAGGCTACGGAGTGAACGCCCAATAGCGGCTTCCAATGAAATTTTACAAAATGCGAAGCGCCTTCAGCATTGATCAACCTGAAAGTGTGCACCCCAAATCCTTCCATCATACGCAGGCTGCGTGGAAGTGCCCGGTCACTCATGGTCCACATGATCATATGCATGCTTTCAGGCATGAGAGAAATAAAATCCCAGAACGTGTCATGGGCGGAGGCAGCCTGCGGCATCTCGTGGTGCGGCTCAGGTTTTACGGCATGCACCAGGTCTGGAAACTTCATCGCATCCTGGATAAAAAACACAGGCATATTGTTTCCGACCAGGTCATAGTTACCTTCTTCGGTGTAAAACTTAACGGCAAAACCACGTACGTCCCGGGCCAGGTCAGTCGAACCGCGGGAACCAGCCACGGTCGAAAAGCGCACGAACACCGGAGTTTGTACCCCGGTTTCTGTAAACAGTTTTGCTTTCGTGAATTCGCTGATCGGGTCGAATAATTCGAATACGCCATGCGCCGCCGATCCTCGAGCGTGTACAATTCTTTCGGGAATTCGCTCGTGGTCGAAATGATGGATTTTTTCTCTCAAGATGAAATCCTCGATCAGGGTTCCGCCGCGTTCCATCGATTTAAGCGAATTCTGGTTGTCATTGATTCGAAGTCCATGATTCGTGGTGAGAAATTCACCCTCATCGTACTTTCTTTCCGGTTCCAGGTCAGCAATTTTTTTGCTTTTATTGCCACCATTCTCTGGTGCCTTCATTTTGTCCATGTGAATTAATTTTTTGCGATTATGTAGATGTTGGTTGTGTGAATTGATGCTGCTTCCAAAGTAAGAATGGCCATAAGAAAATGCCGGGTCGTTATCATTTTCTGTATGATTTCAGGAGAATATAATGAATAAGTCAAAAGAAAACATGCTGGCGATTATCGGGTAATTGGATGGTTTTTTCATGCTCATTCATCTCTTTCAACCTCGGACAATAGCTCTTTGATCTGAACATTAATGGAACACTAAAAACATGTGCCGCGGATTTAGGAAAGAATCGGGCAAAACATTCTACACAGGGCTACCCATCTCACAACGAAACGGTTTAGGGAGAGGCGGTGGAAACCAGGAAGATTTATGCAGCTGCAGGATAACTGATGAAGAGGAAAAGACTTTTATCAACTCTTCGCATAGCTGTTAAGCGGGCACCAATGCTTAAAAAAGCAGGCGTTGGTACTCAGGCGAGCAGGCATTGAATCCAGCTTAACGGGGGTGAAATCTACAAAGGAGGTTCCCGGGGAAGTAAAGCAAACAATGCATAAACAAAACCCATGAGGTGGTTACCTGGTGAAGTTTCCTTATGTTGATCTGGTGGCGTGGATGTGGTAGGAGGGAGAGCTAAAATAAAAAAGCAGCTATGAAATTTATCACAACTGCTTTTGATTTTGTGGGAGTTGACGGGGTCGAACCGCCGACCCTCTGCTTGTAAGGCAGATGCTCTAAACCAACTGAGCTAAACTCCCTTTTTTTGAATTCGGACTGCAAAGATAGGGGCTTAATTATTTCTGCAAAATTTTTTCCCTTTTATTTTGCTCCGTAACCTGGTGACTCTTTTACATTGCGTTTGGATGTCTTTCCCAATGGGGCGGCAATCAATATTTAAAAAGTTATCAGCGAAGTTTCAGCAACGGAATAAATCTATTATTACCGAGGTAGAAAATAAGTTTGAACCCGAAGTTTTTTGAGCACCGCCTTTTACCTGTTATTTAATTGTGCATTCTATCTCTAATACCTTTACGATTAAGGGTTCGTAAATATTTGACGGGCCAGCCTAAAGCCAGTCTTAGTAGAAAAGCTTGCCCGCAACGAAGAATTGCTTAAAATATTGTTATCGTTTTTTTTGGTGGGTATGCGGTTCTCTGATATATTCGCACTCTTAACTGCTTATCCACCTTACTATCGAACTGCCGGACTAATCTCCTTTTCATTCCTTTATTTCCGACTTTAATCCTAAGAAATCTCCAAGATCGTTTTACGATCCTCCCCAACCTGTATAATTTAACCTAATATGTTAGTTCCAACCGAACCTCGTTCGTAGTTGGTCTTATCATTTGTATCCGTACGCACAAGCATTAAATAAAAAATAAAACCTCGAAGTAGTTACAACCTCTCACACAAAACCAGCAGTATGAAAAAAATCATTACTCAACTCACCCTTCTCTTCATTTTGTTCTTGACGCTCGGCGTTAATTATGCGCAGGGGCAGGCAACGGTAACAACGGATAAGCCGGACTATGCACCACGTTCTAATGCGGTGTTTACCGGTGCTGGTTTCCAGCCAGGCGAATCTGTTCAGTTGAAAGTAAAGAACCTATTCCGCGCCTGTAATACAGTGTCCGCGGATTCTTCGTATTTGCCTTGGACGGTGATTGCGGATGCTAGTGGGGGGTTTGTTACTAATTGGACTGTTTGTGATTGTGCGGGTGATTCGTTAAGGCTGAAGGCGACTGGCCTCACCTCGGCGAGAATTGCTTATGCTTATTTTACGGATGGAAATGTAACATTTACAACTGGCGGATTACCTCCATCACCTGCGGGTTCCAACTCTGTCAACGTTGATTACAGGTATTATATTAACGGTTCCACCTTAAGCGGTCCACTTAGCGGATCTACTAGCTTTTTAGTAGCTGTAAGTAACAATAAGGAAATATACTTTACCTATCCTGCAACTAAAACTACTTCAAATGGAAATGTATATTCTTTAGTAGATGTAACTGTAAGTAATGGTGGGAGTGTGGCCCCGTCTGGAATATCTGGATATCAACTTCAGTTTACCTCACCTCAAAGTAATGCTCGAACTATAACGGGGAATTATCAGTTAAGCTGTACAGCCCCAACTATTTCAGGTCAGCCTTCTGCTCAATCACTTACTTATGGCGGCTCAAATCCTATTTTTTCAGTGACCGCAGGAGGATCTGGGCTGTCATATCAATGGCAATATAATACACCTGCTCTTCCAACTATCTGGAATAATGTAGGAGCAAACAGCACAAGTTATACTGTTCCTGGTCCAGATCTATCGTTTAATGGTCGACAATATCGTGTGGTAGTTACTGGTACTTGTGGTAATGTGACAAGTACTTCAGCATTACTAACTGTGAATGCAAAAGCGTTGACTGTAACGGCAGACAACAGAACTAAAACATATGGCGATGCTGTAACTTTTGCAGGTACAGAATTTACAACAGCAGGTCTTGTTAATGGTGATGCAGTTGCAAGCGTAACTCTTACTTCAGCGGGTGCAGCAGCAACAGCGACACTAGCAGGATCACCGTATTCGATTGTACCATCGGCTGCAACGGGTACAGGTCTTTCAAACTATACGCTTTCCTACACAAATGGTGCGCTTACAGTGAATGCAAGACCGGCCACAATTACAGCAAATGCGAAGAGTAAAATCTATGGTGAAGCAAATCCAGCCCTGGATGCGGTGGTAGCAGGCACTGCGAATGGAGATGTGTTGAACTATACCTTAGCCACAACAGCGACAGTAACATCAGGAGTAGGCCCTTACCCGATCACGGTAACGGTTGGATCAAATCCGAACTACAGTGTAACACCAACGGATGGCGTATTAACAGTAACACAGCGTCCGGCCACAATAACGGCGAATGCGAAGAGCAAGATCTATGGCGATGCAAATCCAGCCCTGGATGCGGTGGTAACAGGAACAGCAAATGGTGATGTGTTGAACTACACCTTAGCTACAACAGCAACTGTAACATCAGGCGTAGGCACTTATCCGATCACGGTAACGCTTGGATCAAATCCGAACTACAGTGTAACACCAACGGATGCGTTGTTAACAGTAACACAGCGTCCTGCAACCATAACAGCAAATGCGAAGAGTAAAATCTATGGCGATGCAAATCCGGCCCTGGATGCGACCGTAACAGGCACAGTGAATGGTGATGTGTTGAACTACACCTTAGCGACAACA
>JAURWD010000312.1 GCA_030655145.1 Ferruginibacter sp. | reverse complement strand
CATTGCAATTGGCTTACCTGTGTCGATCACAACTGTTCCGCGAACCAGGCCTTCCGTACCGTCCATCGCGATGGTCCGTACACTGTCCTCTCCTAAATGCTGCTGTACTTCCAGAACGAGCGTGTCGCCGTTTTCACGTTTCAATTCCAACGCGTTCAAAATTTCAGGAAGCTTGCTATCGTTATCAAATTGCACGTCTACAACGGCGCCTATGATGGATTTAACTTTACCGGTATTGGCCATAAATAAAATTTTATTGTATGTAGGTCTGTTTTGAGGCGGCAAAGGTAAGGGTTAGGGATTAATTTTTGAAATTTTGGTAGGTGATATTTTAAGTCAGATACCACCACTACAATTCAACTTCGGGGAATGGGTAAAAAGAAATTTAGGATCATTAGGAAGACGTCAAAATGAGGTGAAGGCGGGGCGGTAGCTGATAAGTTGTAGTTTTGTTTTACCGCAATTTTACCAGTTGTCCGGCAAAAAAGCCCGTCAAAGGAACAATATTTGCAAAACGGGTGGGTTTAAGTAAAAAAGACGGAATTGATGACAAAGCTGATGGCTAATACCTTTAAAATAGTGAATGTTTTGTTGGCAGGGATCTACCTGTTGGCCTGCCTGATACCAACTTTACCTACGGGCAAGTTCTGGATGATCGCCATGCTTGGGCTTGGATTTCCCATTCTGTTTTTCATGGTCCTGGCCTTTATGCTTGGCTGGCTGATCATGCGTTCGAAATGGTTCCTGGTTTCGCTGGCTGCCATTTTGATCAGCTGGAAACAGGTGTCGGTGGTTTTTGCGTTCCATCCTACCAATAATTATACAGCAGCGAAGCCAAACTCTACCCTTCGGGTACTTACCTGGAACGTGAGCAGCTGGGGAGAAACCAACAAGTCCCGCCATTTTACACCAAATTTCCAGGTCGATATGCGGGCTTTTGTAAAACAACAAAACGCTGATGTGCTCTGCCTCCAGGAATTTTACGACACGGTTTACAAAAACAAGGACGTGTCTGTTCTGAAGATGTTCCGCGAAGCCGGCTATAAGTACAGCTATTTTGAACAAACCGTGCTGGGAGATATGGTTCACAAAACCGGGGTAGCCATTCTCTCAAAATACCCAATCATAAACAAGGAAAAATTTGTGTACGGGCTGGATGACTTTGCAGAACATTTGATCTATGCGGATATCGCTTATGAGGATAAAGTTATTCGTGTGATCACGACTCATCTACAGTCCGTGAGATTCGATACACAGGAATATACAAGCCTGCGGAAAATTAAGCATACGGAAGATCCTTCCCTAAAAGAATCCCGCAACATCGTCAGCAAACTGAAACACGGCTACCAATTTCGGGGTGCCCAGGCAAACCTGGTAAATGATAAGATCCGTTCCAGCCCCTACCCGGTTATAGTATGTGGAGATTTTAATGATGTGCCCAACTCATATACTTATTTCAAGATCCGCGGTGACCTCCAGGATGCATTCCTCGAAAAAGGGAACAGGCTTGGGCGAACCTTTCGGTATATCTCTCCTACACTGAGGATCGACTACATACTCGCCGATAAGAAATTTGAAGTGCAGCAATTTGAAAGATTCGTGGTTCCTTACTCTGACCATTATCCTATTTTAGCCGACTTCAAACTATGACCGGGAGGTAAATAATCACCGCTTCACTTCCCGTTGCTGGCGGTTCTTAAATAGAACAAGTCAGTTTAAACCGGTATTTTTGCTGAATAAGCATCCAAGCACATGACAACAGAAACTAAAAGGCAAAAGCAAGTAGCAGGCTTGATCAATGAAGAGCTGAACGACATTTTGAGGCGGATGAACCTGCTTATGATCGAAGGCGGCATGATCTCCGTTGCGGCTGTAAAAATTACTCCAGATCTTTTCGAGGCGAGAGTTTACCTCAGTATGTTCCAGATAAAGGATACACAGGCTGCCCTTTTAAAATTTGAAGAAAAAAATAAAGAGATCCGAAAAGAACTGGGCATGAGGGTGCGCCACCAGTTACGAAGCGTTCCCGAGCTAAAATTCTTTATTGACGATACGCTCGACTATGTTTTCAAAATGGAGGAGTTATTTGATAAGATCAAGAAAGAAGACGAATCCAATAACAGCGCACCAGATTCCAAATAAAGACCGCAAATCACCCACCCCGCCGCATTGTACCTCACTTTCGCCTGGAGATATTTCAAAGCAAAAAAAAGTGCCAACGCCATTAACATCATCGCGTGGGTAACTGTTGGGGTCATCGCTTTCGCTACCGCCTGCCAAATCCTTGTTTTAAGCGTATTCAACGGGTTTGAGGACCTGGTCAAATCATTATATTCCTCTTTTTACGCAGATATTAAGATTATACCTGCCAAGGGTAAAACATTTATCCTTGACCCTGCTTCTATTGCAAAACTTAAATCACAGCCCGGGATCCAGGCTTTATCACTGATCGCTGAAGAAAAAGCGCTCTTGCAAAACCAGGACCTTCAAACCATTGTTTACCTGAAAGGTGTTGATGAACATTACAGGGAAGTCAGCGGTGTGCCGGAGAAAACCGTGGAAGGGGCTTATGAAACTGGAACAGCTGATGAACCGGGTGTCGTGGTCGGCTCAGGTATTCAAAATGCGGCAGGGGTAAATGTCGATGGTATACTCGCCCCTTCGGTACTCACCCTCATTTTACCAAAGAAGGGAAAGGTATCAGTGTCGGATCCATTGCAATCGTTGAGTGAAGGAAACGTGAAGGCCACCGGTGTTTTCACCATTCAACAGGAATTTGACAACTCTTACGCGATCACCAATATTAATTTCGTAAAAGAGCAGATGGGGTTTGCGCAGGATGAGTTCAGCTCAATTGAAATAAAGCTAAACCCGGCGGCCGCGCCGCAGCAGGTGCAACAACAATTGGCGGCCTTTGTAGGAAGTAATTTGAAGGTTCAAACCAAGTTCCAGCAGAATACCAGTTTATATAATACAATGATCCTGGAAAAATGGGCGATCTACGCAGTGCTTACACTCATCTTACTAATCGCTGCTTTTAACATGATCAGTGCCCTCACCATGCTTGTACTGGAAAAACAAAAAGACATAAGCGTTCTGCAAAGCATGGGTGCGAACCGGTCAATGATCCTGCGGATTTTCCTAAGTGAGGGAATGTTACTGGGAAGCATAGGCGCCATTTCCGGGATAGTGCTGGCGTTGATCATCTGCATGTTGCAGGAACGATTTCACCTGGTAAAACTTCAGGGCGGCTCCTTCCTGATTGATTATTTCCCCGTGAAACTGAAGCTCGCTGACTTTCTGCTAGTAGCAGGTACGGTCGGACTTATCGCCTTTCTTGCTTCATGGTTCCCTGCCCGAAAAGCTTCCCGGCAGCTTATCGAACTGAGATAAAAAAAAACAGCCACGGTTTGGAGACTGTTTCAAGTATTCTATTGATGCGATTAAAATAAAGGTCTAATAATCCCCCATTGTTTCCGCAAGCTGGGCGAGTGCCTTTTGCAACTGCTCATCATTGGGAGCGATGCCATGCCATTCATGGCTGCCTTCCATAAAATCAACGCCTTTCCCCATTTCAGTTTTCATCAAAATAACGATCGGCTTTCCTTTGCCGGTAAATGATTTGGCTTCGTTAAGCGTTTTGATCACCTCGTCCATGTCATTACCTTTCTCAAGATGCAGGACTTCCCATCCGAAGGACACAAATTTACTAGGCAGATCGCCAAGGCTCATCACTTTGTGCGTAGGGCCGTCAATCTGTTGACCATTCCAATCAACCGCTGCAATCAGGTTATCCACTTTCTTATGAGCTGCGAACAAAATTGCTTCCCAGTTTTGGCCTTCATCAAGTTCTCCGTCACCATGCAGCGAGAAAACGAGGCCATTATCATTGTTTATTTTTTTTGCTAAAGCTGCTCCGAGCGCCACACTCATTCCCTGGCCAAGTGAGCCACTTGCTACCCTTACTCCGGGCAGATGCTCATGCGTAGTGGGATGTCCCTGGAGCCGGCTGTTCAATTTGCGAAAGGTCGCCAGTTCCGGTACAGGAAAATAACCACTCCGCGCCAGCACACTATAAAACACCGGAGAGATATGCCCATTGCTCAGGAAGAATAAATCTTCGCCTTTCCCGTCCATATTGAAAGACGGATCATGCTTCATGATGTCAAAGTACAAGGCTGTTAAATAGTCAGCACACCCGAGGGAACCTCCGGGATGTCCGCTTTGCACTCCATGAACCATTCGCACGATGTCGCGCCGTACCTGGCTGGCTATTCCTTTTAAATCACTCATAAGTTGTTTTTATGCGGTGCAAACCTACTTTAAATAGACACATGGACAAAGTAAAAAATTAATGCAGAAAATCGCCCATGTAATAACTCAACCGAATTGACGTTATTGGATTGTAACGATCGCGAAAAAAATGTATTTGGCCGGAAAAACGTCGTTTAAATTTTTCAAAGCAACGGATTTTTGTTAAGTTGTGTCTAGGTTAATCGAAACCCTCAATTTTCATAAGGCTGGTTGCTTTGGCACAAAGTCACCATATTTAATACGTCTGAATGGATAATATTATACTTAGTGGAGCACTGGCATTTTTGATTACGTTTTTCGCTATTCCAATTATTATACAAGTTGCCAGGGAAAAAAAACTGTTTGACGAGCCCGACGAAAGAAAGGTTCATAAAATGGTGATTCCTACACTAGGTGGCCTCGGTATTTTCGCCGGATTTATTTTAGCAACACTTCTTGGAGCCCCACTCGGCACAGCCGAATTACAATATTTTGCAGCCTCTGCCATCGTAGTATTCTTTTTAGGAATCAAAGACGATATTCTCATTCTTTCGGCGGCAAAAAAATTTATCGGACAGTTGATCGCAGCCGGAATCATCATCAAATTTGGCGGCGTTCAAATCACCAACATGCATGGTTTTTTGGGTATCAATGAGATCCCGCACATCGCCAGCATCGTCTTCACTTTATTTACCGTCATTGTTATAGTAAATTCATTCAACCTCATTGATGGTGTTGATGGACTTGCCGGTAGTCTTGGATTGCTAACTGCGCTGGTATTTGGATCTTATTTTGCCTATATCGGGCAAACCCTGTACGCGGTGATCGCTTTTTCACTGGCTGGAAGTCTTATCGGCTTTTTGATTTACAACTTTTCACCCGCGAAAATATTTATGGGTGATACTGGCTCTCTGCTGATCGGCCTGATCAATTCCATTATGGTGATCAAGTTCATCAACATAGCTGGAAACCCAGGGTCTCCATTACCACTCGCCTCGGCTCCTGCCCTGGGTATTGCCATTTTGATCGTACCGCTGCTGGATACACTTCGTGTATTTGGTCTCCGTATCCTGGATAGAAGATCACCATTTAGCCCGGATAGAACCCATGTTCATCACTTCCTCCTGGACCTCGGTTACAGTCATCGCCAGGTAACTCTATTATGTGTTGGGGCAAATATTGGTTTAATTGTGTTTGCCTTTGTAATGCGGAACCTGGGTACTACCACCCTGATCGGCTTATTGATGACCTTTTTCTTCTCTGCTATTGGTCTTATTTATTACCGCCGCAACGCTCATAGATTTTCCCGCAAAACCAATTTACCGATGGAAGGGAAAATTCTTAAGACGCACAAGATACTCTCTCTCACACCTGAGACAGTAGAAGTAGACTAATTCCCAAATTGATCATATTTCAAGGCGAAAGGCGGGTTTCTTATCCGGCCTATTATTCTTTTCTTTAGATTTGCACCCACACAATTTTAAAGTATGACGGAAGAATTGGACATGATCAAATTGGAGACAGAAAGCTCCATGAAGAAAGCAATCAATCACCTGGAAGCTGAATTATTGAAGATCCGTGCAGGCAAGGCAAATCCAACCATGTTGGATGGAATCGTTGCCGAATATTACGGCTCGCCAACACCCATCAGCCAAATAGCTAACATTTCCGTTTTGGATGCCCGCACCATTTCAGTGCAGCCCTGGGAAAAAAATATGTTGCAACCGATCGAACGTGCGATCATCGCAAGTAACATTGGTATCAACCCACAAAATGATGGAAATTACATCCGTCTTTTTTTACCGCCGTTAACTGAGGAAAGAAGGAAGGAACTGGTAAAAAGATGTAACGGTGAAGGAGAACAAGGTAAGATAGCCGTAAGAAACATCCGCCGGGATGCCATTGAACATATCAAAAAACTACAAAAGGATGGCCTTAGTGAAGATGTTGCCCGCAACGCGGAAACTGAAATGCAGGACCTCACCAATCAATTTATCAGCCTCGTTGAAAAGCACCTGGAAACAAAAGAAAAGGAGATCATGGCAGTTTAGCTGATGACTGTTTCAATATATCAACGGTTATTCATCCAACACGCGGGTAATCAGGTAAGGAATCTATTTCCACGAAGCTGCCATCCTTTAGCATAAACCCATAACAATAGGTTCCATTTGTTATGATGATGTATTCAACTTTTAAACTAAGATTATAACGCAAGGCCTGGTTTAAAACCTTTTCATTCAACACCTCACTCATCTCTTTGCATTCAACCATTAACCAGGGAACCATCTGCTGGTTATATACAAGAATATCAAACCGTTTTACCAGCTCATTTAATTTGATCTCCTTTTCAATGGCTACTAACGTTGACGGATATCCTTTAACCTTGGTCAGGTAGTTTAAAAAATTCTGACGCACCCATTCTTCGGGTGTTAACAAGCACCATTGCCTGCGTATCTCGTCGAAAATAAAGTCTTCCCCTCCGTTAGTTCTTATTCTCGGCTGAGTAGCCGGGTACCCGATCTTAATCATATCATTCGAAAAAATATTCTGTATTTTTATCAATGGCAAAGAAACCGATTTGACAATTACCAAATCGATTTATATAGCAGGGAAGAGAGCAGAAATTTCGGAAAGACAAAATAATAAAATGAAAACAAAAGGTGACATAGTCCAAAACTGGCTTCCGAGATATACTGGAGAAAAATTAGAAAACTTTGGAGAGTACATATTGCTGACAAATTTTTCCAACTACGTTGGGATGTTTGCGAAATGGAACAAAGTAAAAGTTGTTGGGAAAGACCGGCCAATGCAATGCGCTACCGCAGATAATATTACTATCATCAATTTTGGAATGGGCAGTCCCGGCGCCGCAACGGTGATGGATCTTTTAACAGCTATCGATCCAAAGGCAGTATTGTTTTTGGGTAAATGTGGCGGACTGAAGAAAAGAAATAAAATAGGTGACCTCATTTTACCGATTGCGGCCCTGCGTGGCGAGGGGACCAGCAATGATTACTTTCCACCCGAAGTACCCGCGCTGCCCTCATTTATGCTGCAAAAAGCGATCTCCACAACCATCCGCGACTATGCCTGCGATTATTGGACCGGCACAGTTTACACCACAAACCGCCGTGTTTGGGAACATGATGACGTTTTTAAAACTTACCTGCAACGGGTACGGGCATACGCTATTGACATGGAGACTGCTACCATTTTCACCGTTGGGTTTTACAATAAAATTTCTACCGGCGCTTTGTTGTTGGTCAGCGATAGCCCTATGATTCCAGAAGGCGTTAAAACCGAGGCAAGCGACAAATCGGTTACGACACTTTTTGTTGAGCGTCATCTTAAAATAGGGATCGATTCCCTAAAGCAGTTGATCAACGACGGTCTCACCGTCAGGCATTTGCAGTTTTAGTCAAAGGCAATTCATAGTATGTTTGAGTTGATTTCTTCCCTCACGATCATGAACGCTTTTACTCCCTGCCCTTCATTCTCTTACTAAATATCCGAAATGGACCAGCTGTTCTCCTACCAGGCACTTTCAGAATTTTCCTTCAATATTTTTAAAAGCATCGGTTGCAGTGAAGACAATGCTGCTGTCGCCACCAAAGTCCTTTTATCGGCAGATCTACGAGGGGTAGATAGTCATGGCATCGCCCGCCTCAGCGGGTATGTCCGGTTGTGGGAAGCTGGCAGAATCAAGGCTAATCCAACCATTGCAATCACGCATGAAACTCCGTCCACCGCGGTAATCGATGGTGATAAAGGACTCGGGTTGGTGGTTGCCCCGGCCGCAATGGAAGTCGCGATTTCCAAAGCTCGAAATGTTGGCACCGGGTGGGTCAGCGTAAAAAACAGTAATCATTTTGGTATAGCCGGCTATCATGCCATGCTCGCACTGGAGGGAGATATGATCGGCATAGCCATGACCAATGCTTCAGCACTTGTTGCACCGACTTTCTCGAGAGAGCGTCTGTTGGGAACAAACCCGATAGCCGTTGCCATACCAGCCGGAACAGAACCGGCTTTTGTTGCCGATTTTGCAACCACCACCGCGGCCAATGGCAAACTGGAAATTTTGCAAAGGAAAAATATGGCGACACCCGCTGGTTGGGTACAAACAAAAGACGGTGATCCTTCGCTCGATGCGAATGAATTAAAGTCGGGTGGAGCTTTGTTACCGCTTGGTGGAGATAAAGAACATGGCAGTCACAAAGGTTATATGCTGGGATCGATCGTAGACATTTTTTCGGCGGTGCTAAGCGGGGCAAATTATGGTCCCTGGGTACCACCCTTCCCGGCCTATGTTCCCATGCCCGAAAATTTACCAGGCGAAGGGATCGGTCATTTTTTCGGTGTTATGCGCATAGACGCCTTTCGGCCGGCTGAAGATTTTAAACTACACATGGATAAATGGATCCAGCGGTTTCGGTCGGCTCAAACAGTTGAGGGCTATAAGTCTGTAATCATTCCGGGTGAACCGGAGCGGGAGATGGAAGCTCAACGACTTGGGGAAGGCATTCCCTTGCTCCCCGCCGTCGTAAAGGACCTGGAAATTTTAGCTGAGCGTTTCAAGGTAAAGTTTTAAGGTAGAGTTTTAAGGTAGAGTTTTAAGGTTCCGACAAGAACCAGCAGAAAATCATCGAGGTGATATTAAGCCCCATCCTTATTTTTTTTGACAACCTTTCTTTTACAAGTAATTTTGCCAACTCTTACAAAAAAATTAATTAACCGCTAACAGCGCAACTCGAATTATGAAAGTAATGAAGTTTGGTGGCACCAGTGTAGGCAAGCCGGAAAGAATGAAAGAAGTCGCGAAACTGATCACGAAAGATGAAGAATCAAAGATCGTGGTGTTATCTGCTTTAAGCGGCACGACCAATGCGTTGGTTGAAATCAGCACTTCTCTTTCCCAGGGCGATCGCAATACGGCCAACCAACAGATCACGGCCTTAGAAGAACATTACCAACAGTTCTGCGGTCAATTGCTGACCAAACCGGCTTCACTTGAAAAAGCAAGGCTGATCATCCAGGAACATTTTGAGTTTTTGCACATCATTTTAAAGATCTCTTTTAGCGAAGCGCTGAATAAAGATATCTTGGCACAGGGAGAATTACTAAGCACTAAATTATTTTCAGTGTATCTCGACGAGATCGAGGTGGACCACATGCTGATTCCCGCCCTGGAATTTATGACCATTGATAATTACGACGAGCCGCAGATCGGCAGCATCAAAATAAAGCTGTCACAGCTTTTACAGCGCCATAAAGACAAACAAATTTTTATTACCCAAGGTTATATCAGCCGCAACTCGAAAGGCGAAGTTGATAATTTAAAAAGAGGTGGTAGCGATTATAGCGCGTCGTTGATCGGGGCCGCCATCAATGCCTCTGTTTGCGAGATATGGACAGACATCGATGGCATGCATAACAATGATCCGAGGGTAGTTAAAAAGACAGTGGCTATTGAACAGCTAAGTTTTGAGGAGGCAGCCGAGCTGGCTTATTTTGGAGCAAAGATTTTACATCCTGCAAGTATCTGGCCTGCCCAGTTTTATAATGTACCTGTTAAGTTACTCAACACCATGGACCCGGAAGCGAAGGGTACGCTCATTGCTGCCGAAGCGGGAAGTGCGGGTGTGAAAGCTGTGGCTGCAAAAGATGGCATTACGGCTATCAAAATAAAAAGCAGCCGCATGTTGCTGGCCTATGGCTTCCTGCGGAAGATTTTCGAAGTTTTTGAAAAGTATCGCACCTCCATTGACATGATCACAACCTCCGAAGTTGCTGTTTCTATCACAATCGATAACGATACCCATCTTCCCGAGATCATTAAAGAACTGGAACCTTTTGGAACAGTAGAAATTGATACCAACCAAAGTATCGTGTCTATCGTTGGAAATGAAATTACCGACACCGAGGACGTAATGCAGAAGGTATTCAATGCGCTCAAAACAATCCCGGTGCGCATGGTGAGTTATGGAGGAAGCAGGCACAACATTTCTATTCTTATCGGTCGTAACTACAAAGAACAAACGCTGCAGGCATTAAATGTAGATCTGTTTGGTTTGGAATAATTAGTAATTGATACCTAATCGCTGGTAGATAAAACTCATGAGCCAGGCGGGTCCGATCATGAGAAACTGCAGATCTTTAAGAAATGAGGGCTTTGCACCTTCTATCTTATGACCGTAGAACTGCGCAAGCCAGGCTGCGACAAACAGTGCTAAACTTACCATCCAGAGTGGCAATATTCCACTTCGCTCTATCAGGTAACACAGGCCGAGGCAGGCAGCCCCAAAGATCAGCATGCCTATCCAGAGCGTTTTGCTCAATGAAAAATAGTAGGCGATCATACCAATGATCGCAATCATAGCTACGTTTAAATTGAAGTCAATTTTCAAGAAGGTCAGTTTGATGGAGTAAAGCAAACCAACGATCGAAAAAAATATAGTGGGAACACAGATCCAGTGAATGGTCTTGTTTGTTTCGTTTTTGTGGCTTTGGCCATATTCGGAAAGCCATTCATTTAGCGTAGGCATATAGGAAGCAATTGTTGACCTAAGTTACCGTTTCATTCTTAAAAATTTTCACATAGAATCAGCAGATACTGTTTGCGGGCTATCGGTGCAGGGTCGCATAACAATTAATTAACAATTGGCATGCAATCTTTCAGGCAAAAACATTGTCTGATAATTGGTTTTTCATAGGATATTGGATTTTAACGGGGCGGGATTTTTATCCCTGCCCCTTTTTTATGGGCGCAAAAAAAACCCCCAAAAGGGGAGTTCCGTTTAAATAGGTTTTTCTACATTAAACTATTAATAATGCGTCGCCATAGCTGAAGAAGCGGTATTTATCTTTGATCGCTTTTTTATAAGCTTCCATTACTACATCATAGCCTGCAAAAGCACAAGTCATGATCAACAGGCTGGTCTTTGGCAAATGAAAGTTTGTAACCAGTGCATCGGCTATCGAAAAATTATAAGGTGGATGAATAAACATGTTGGTCCATCCTTCAGAAGGCTTCAATAATTTTTGTGCAGTGAAAGACGATTCCATGGCACGCATGGTTGTTGTTCCAACAGAACAAATTCTTTTACCGTCGGTTTTTGCTTTGTTTACGATCTGGCAGGCTGTCTCATCGATGTGGTAATATTCCGCATCCATTTTATGCTTGCTCAGGTCTTCAACTTCAATAGGTCTGAATGTGCCGAGGCCGGTATGTAGGGTAACTTCAGCAAAGCGAAGGCCTTTTATCTCTAAGCGCTTGATCAGCTCCTTACTGTAATGCAACCCCGCGGTTGGAGCGGCTACTGCACCTTCATGCTTTGCATATACGGTTTGATATCTTTCCTTATCCTCTTCATCTGGCTTGCGCTTGATGTATTTCGGCAATGGAGTTTCACCCATGAAATCCAGCATCACGCGAAATTCTTCTTCTGTCCCGTCCCAAAGAAAACGAATGGTTCGACCGCGGCTTGTCGTATTATCGATCACCTCAGCAACCAGTTCATCATTATCCCCGAAATACAACTTGTTTCCAACACGAATTTTACGGGCAGGATCAACAATTACATCCCAAAGACGATTTGGCTTATTAAGTTCTCTCAGGAGGAACACTTCGATCTTAGCACCGGTTTTTTCCTTGCGGCCATACATACGAGCCGGAAATACCTTGGTGTTGTTGACAACCATTACGTCTTTGTCGTCGAAATAATCAATAATGTCGCGGAAATTTCTGTTTTCGATTTCACCCGTTTTGCGGTGAATGACCATCATCCGGCTGTCTTCTCTTTTTTTGGTGGGGTTTTGGGCGATAAGGTTCAGGGGTAGGTCGAAGCGGAACTGACTTAATTTCATGTGTATCGAAACATTTTTTAGATGATCACATGCCTTAGAAAACTGTTAACAGGGATATGTAGCCCTTGGGGCACTTATCATGTTACGGCATGATTTTAAGAGCGCGAAGGTAGGGTATTTTAACGAAAATGTATGTAAATTCCAAGGCCTGATTGATTATGCCAACATACCCCTCAATAATGCGTTAATTATAGGTCGATTTTTTTGTGATAACCTTGCTTCTATGCATCTTTACCTTGAAGGCCAATCAAAATCTTAGCATGAGAAAAAATAGTTACCTCTTCCTGATTACGTTCATACTGGCTTTGGCAACGGGCGATGTAGCTGCTCAAAAACGAGCGCCCAAAAAATACCCGAGCCTCTTCTGGGAAATTACCGGCAAAGGGCTTGCAAAACCCTCCTACCTGTTTGGCACCATGCATGTGAGCAGTAAAATGGTTTTCCATTTAAGTGACTCGTTTTATTATGCTATGAAAAGCGTCGACGCGGTGGCGTTGGAATTGAATCCCGATGTGTGGCAGGGGCAAATGGTGAACATGGACAGGCTGAAGCAGAACTATGCAAATTTTATCCAGGCTTCTTCCGGTGACTACCTCAATGAAAATTCTTTCAGGCTTACATCATTTGATACGGATCTTAAAGCAGCTTTAAATTCTGCCCCAACGGTCGTCAACAGTTTACTCTACCGGAGCTATAAAGCGCGGGAAGATTTTGAAGAGGACACCTTCCTTGACCTCTACATTTTTCAAACCGGCAGAAAGTTGGGCAAGCGTGCAACCGGCGTGGAAGATTACTACGAAACAGAAAAAGTAGTGTTGGAAGCATATGCGGACATGGCGAAAGAAAAAAAGAAAAAGACCATTGATACGGATGGAGAATCGTTTCGTGAAATCGGGCAGAAAATCCAGGATGCTTACCGCAGCGGGGACCTCGATCTTATGGACTCACTGGACCTTGTAACCGAACGTTCGGATGCATTCCGGGAAAAGTTTTTGTACAAGCGGAACGAGATCCAGGCAATGTCTATCGACACCATTATTAAAAAGAACAGCTTGTTCGTGGGTGTGGGTGCGGCCCATCTGGCCGGTCCCCGTGGCATCATAGAATTGCTTCGTAAAATGGGTTATTCGCTGCGCCCGATCAAAATGTCTGATCGGGATGCGGCACGAAAGGAGGAAACCGACCAGTTGAAAGTTCCGGTAGTATTCAGTCGCGTAAAATCCGAGGATGGATTTTATTCAGTGAACATCCCCGGTCCGTTGTTTAAAATGAGGGATGAATCGCAGCGGCTTGACCGCCGTCAATATTCCGACATGAGCAACGGTGCTTATTACCTCGTCACACGCGTTAAAACCTACGCCGCGTTCCTTGGCCAAAGCGAGGAAGGTGTGTTCAAAAAAATTGATAGTCTTCTCTATGAAAACATTCCAGGGAAGATCCTCAAAAAAGTGCTGATCCAAAAAAATGGGTATAAGGGCTACGACATTACCAATAGGACTCGACGCGGTGACCTCCAACGGTACAACATTTTTATAACGCCATTTGAAGTACTGTTTTTTAAAATGAGTGGAAAAGAAAATTATGTGGATGGCAAAGAAGCTGCCCAGTTTTTTTCTTCTATTCACATTAAAGAGCGGACAAGTTCACCCCTGGTGTTTAAACCAGCGCAAGGTGGCTTCTCCATTAAACTTCCGGGAGCGCCGCATGAAAATTATAATGTTCACAGCAGCGATGAAATCGACAGGTGGGAATACCAGGCCGTTGATAAAACTACCGGTGACGCCTACCTCATATTTAAAAAGTCCGTACACAACTACAAGTTTCTTGAAGAAGATTCATTCGACGTTCAATTGTTGGAAACTTCATTTAGAAACCCTGAACTTGTTAGCAGGCAACTATCACGTCAATACAGTTCCTGGATGGGGAACCCAATGCTCCAGGTTAAAAATTTGATGCAGGATGGCAGCGTGATTAACGCACGATACATTATTCGTGGCCCCCATCAATACACGATTGCTGTCCGTGGTAAAGATTCAATGCAAGCGCATACAGATTTCTTCAACTCTTTTAAAATTTTACCGTACAATTACGGACCAAAAAGTCAATACATTGATACCTTCTTACACTTCTCAGTAAACACACCGGTTGCTCCGGAGTTCGACGAATCCTACCGGGCAAAACTAGAAAAGGTGACTGCCGAAATTGCCCATGCTAATGCCTATTCAAATTACAATTCGTATTGGCCCAAAAACCGGAATGCTGTTTTTCGGAGTGACTCTACAGGGGAAAGTATTTCTGTAAGCATCCAGCAATATCCAAAGTATTACATGGTAAAAGATTCAGCAAAATTTTGGACGAATGAAATTGACGAGTACAATGACGATAAAGATTTTGTACTGGTAAAAACGACGGCGTTTCAAAAACCTGGCGGTGTCAATGGATACGAACTTTTACTGAAAGACACTGGCTCTTCCAGAACCATCCGGCGGCAGATTGCATTGAAGGATAATTTTATCTTCAGCCTGGTAGTTCTCGGCGATACCGTATCGCAGGAAAGTGACTTTGTGAGCACATTTTTTAGAACGTTCAAACCCGAATCAACATCACCTGGCAGAAATATTTTCCAGGATAACCTTGACTTATTTTTTAGTGATTTGTTTAGCAAGGATAGCCTGACCCATACCCGGGCCGAGCAGGTGATCAGTAATATTTACTACGGTGAAAAAGGGATTCCTAAATTATTACAGGCAATCAACACTTTACCTGCAGGAAAAAATTACCTGGAAAACAAGACTAAATTGATTGCTGAGTTAGGCTACATACGGGACTCATCAAAAAAGGTGATTGTAAAAGCCTTGAAAGAGATTTATGAAAAAGCTGGTGATACCAGCAGCTTTCAAAATGAAGTTATGAAGGCCCTGGCGCGGCATAAAAGTAAAGACGCCATAAA
>JAURWD010000299.1 GCA_030655145.1 Ferruginibacter sp. | reverse complement strand
TGTGGTGCAACCCAAGTGGATTAGAATACTGCACCATGGTCTCGCGACTGTCCAGTAAAAATGGGGTAGCGGTTTTAAGGAACGTGGAATTATTAGTGTAGCTCATGCGGAGCCATTCGTTCGCTATCTGTTCACTCGTGATGTCGTAATCCCAGGCGAGCCGACCTAAAGCATACCAGTTTGCCTGCGCAAATGGATGGCCACACCAGTTGATATCATTCCCGATATTTGAAACGCCGGCCATGCCCGTTAGTTGATGATCATCGAGACTTCCATCCAGCACCTTTGCGACGGTGCTACCCTTGCCTTTGTAATAGGTATCGCTCTGTAAGGTCTCTTTAAATAACGGGGCAAGAAAAACCAGGTTGGTAGCCTGTCCGAGGTACTCCTGCGTTAGTTGAAACTCCATCATCAATGGTGTTTTTGGCATAGTTCCAAACAAGGGGTGAAAAGGTTCGCGGGGCATAAAATCGATCGCACCATTTTTCACCTGCACCATCACATTTTTGCGAAACTTTCCATCGAGTGGTGTAAAGTCGTCGTAGGCTTGTTTATGGCGGTCCACCGGGTTTTCGTTGCTGTATACGAAGGCGCGCCAGATCACAATTCCATTGAAAGGTGCGACGGCATCGGCCAGCATGTTGGCGCCATCGGCATGAGTGCGTTTATAATCCTGTGGGCCCGGTTGTCCTTCACTGTTAGCCTTCACTAAAAAACCACCGAAGTCGGGCACATAGCTATAGATTTCTTTTACTTTTTGCTTCCACCATAATTGCACTTCCTCATTGAGCGGGTCAGCTGTTTTTAATTTGCCCAATTCGATCGGTGCACTGAACCTCGCTGTGAGGTATACTTTAATGCCATACGGCCGGTACACATCAGCCAGTGCTTTTACTTTTTCGAGGTATGCCGGGGTAAGGATGGTCGCGTTTGCATTTACATTGGTCAGTACCGTCCCGTTGATACCGATCGAAGCATTCGCTCTTGCATAATCAGTGTAGCGTTGATCCAGGTAGCCGGGCAATCGATGCCAATCCCAAAGGGAAAAACCAGCATAGCCTCTTTCGACCGTGCGGTCGAGATTATCCCAATGATTCAACATCCGTAGCTTGATCTTCGGTGCGGAAACAATGTTGAGTTGTTGAATAGACTGTTCGGTTTGAAGCAGGCGCAGGAAGTGAAAACTGCCATACAAAACACCCTGCTCGCTATTACCGGTGATGATGATACTATTTTTGCCATTGATCATTTTCGTCACGATCACGAATCCTTCCGCACCTGCTCTTTGCAACAGGGATTTTATTTCGTTTGTGTTGAGTTGGGGGAGAGCTGCAGGCGTTCCGATAAGAATGGTTCCATTCGCGGAAATGGATGTTGTCTCGGGAATGCTTTTTTGTAGTAAGCCGGAGAAAGCAGTCACAAATTCATTCCGCACAATTTTCATTGTCGGTGATCCGGTGTTGATCTTTAAGGCAGTGATGCTCTCCTGGTAAGAGTGAAGAATGCTTTTATTTTCAATGAGTTTGTAGCGGAGCCAAAGCTCGTAACCGGTCTCTGCTTTTGCAGCCGCGCCACAAAAGACAAGCAGGAATAATAGCAGGTGTTTTTTCATATAGACAACAAACATTTTGTTTAGCCAGGGAACGTCCGAGTTTATCAGCCGGGCTACCTAAGGCCTTTTTATTCAACTGAATATAACAAGCTTTTGAGTCACTCCGATATTTCGTCTTTCTTTCGTGTAAAGCGGACCCTTTTGCTCAATTTCTTGTAATCGGTTGCGTAAATATCGTAAAATATTGCAACCTGCAATGATCATTTTAAAACTAAGGCACCAACCGACGATGCCCGCGTGATTATTTCCGCCCGCAAGGTGATTGAGTTGGTTGACGATAAGTCAGAAATTCCCTTTAAATGATTCACGAGGTTGGTCATCGCAATGCTCCCCATTATCTCTCCGGAATAATTAACCGTAGTTAGGTTTGGCTCGATCACCTTACTAATGGGATCATTGTTGAATCCCGCAAAGGCAATGTCATTTGGAATCTTAACACCTGCTGCTTTTAACGTAAGCATACAATGAACAGCTGCGGTATCATTCGAAGAAAACACCGCATCAGGGCGTTCAGTCTTTTTTAAACCCAGGATAAATTTCGCTGCTTCCACCCCGGCATCTTCTGACAAGGTGCTGGTGAAATGCAGCTGTTCAAAGAAGGGTAGTCCATGATCGCTCAAAGCCTGCCGGCATCCTTCCAGCCGCTCCCGGTAAACATTCCGCAGCAGGTTTCCGCCGAGGTGCATGATGCGCTTAAACCCTTGCTCAATAAGGTGTTTAGTTATATTATATGCTGCGCCGAAATTATCAATAACCACACATGTATTGTCCTGGTTAAGATCTACCCGGTCAAAAAAAACGACCGGGATCTTGCGCCGGTAAAAAGGTGCAAGATGATGGAGGTTCACCGTATCGTAGGAGAGGGAGATCAACAATCCATCCACGCGTTTATTGAACATGGTCGCCGCATTCACCTTTTCTTTTTCGGCATCTTCCAGCGATTGAGCAATGATCAGGTTGTATCCATGATTGCTTGCGACACTTTCCATCCCCGCCAGGGCTGCAGACATAAAATAACTGTTTAACCTGGGAACCAACACGCCGATCGTATGCGTTTGACGGCTCCTTAAACTGCTGGCAAAATTGTTGGATTGGTAGCCAAGCTGGGAAGCGGCTTCAAAAATTTTTTTTCGTGTATTCTTATTGATCACCGGGTTGTCCTGCAAGCCACGGCTTACCGTAGCCGCTGAAATATTCAGGTGTTTGGCAATATCGTAAATCGTTATTTCGCGGCCGTCGGGCATTTGTGCAATCCTTTCATTCAAAGAAATGAAAATTATTTAATAAAAAATGCAATCGGTTGTTATTTTCATTTTTTTTCCTAAATTCGTTTCACGGTTATGCCGCTTGCTGGCGAATATTTTTAAATACACTGCTATATGGAACAATTGAATTCGACTTTTGACCTCTCTTCATTTCGCGGTCGAAATAACAACCAATCCATTTCTTCCATTTTTACTTTTTCCCGAAACAGTGGTGGGTGTTTAGCTTTTTTTTCGCCCTCCGTTTTCGCATTCCTGCCGGCCTTCCCCCTGTGGTTTTAATTCTATTATTAATTGCTTAAAATTTCAAAACAATGATTATCAAAAGAACTTCAACTGGCAAAGAAGCGACGAGTTCAAGGCGATTGGCCGGCTGGATCCGGACAGCTGTTTTGGCGACTGCTTTCCTCTTGTCCAATTCGATGACGGCGCACGCCCAGGTGAAAACCATCCGCGGGAGAATTACATCCGATGGCACCCTTCCGATCGCCGGTGCTTCGGTAGTGATCAAAGGCACCTCAACAGGAACAACAACAGATCAGGCCGGGGAATATAATATCTCCGCCTCAAAGGGTACAGTGCTGGTCATATCATTTGTGGGTTACACGGACCAGGAAAAACTGGTAGGGGATAATGCTGTCATCGATGTTGAGTTGAGCGCATCCAGGCAGGATCTTGCTGATGTTGTCGTAATAGGTTACGGTACCCAGCGAAAGGAAGCCATTACGGGTTCGGTTGCCTCAATAAATGGCGATAAACTTCGGGAGGTTCCTTCTCCAAATATTACACAGTCTTTGCAAGGAAGACTGGCAGGTGTGGACATTTCACAAACTTCAACCAGGCCGGGAGCTACTATGCAAATACGTATCCGGGGCACACGTTCGCTTTCTGCAGACAATAATCCATTGATCGTATTGGATGGTATTCCGTTTATTGGTTCTCTTGCAGACATCAACCCAAATGATATAAAGAGCGTAGATGTTTTGAAGGATGCATCGGCTACTGCCATCTATGGTTCCCGTGGTGCCAACGGTGTAATATTAGTGACAACTGATAAAGGTGGAAAGAATAGAAAGCCTCGCATTAATTACACCGGTTATTACGGCGTACAAAACATATTTGCCAAGTATCCCGTAATGGACGGGCCACAGTTTGTGGCGTATCGTAAAGCAGCAAGTAATACGCCACGTGCACAGCAATACCTCAATGGGCAGGATGAAGCTGACAGCATCAATACAGACTGGCAGGATCTATTGTATCAAACCGGCTTCGTAACAGATAACAACATCAGCGTTTCCGGCGGTACTGAAACAGGCAATTACAATTTTGGCGGAGGGTATTATCTTAACCAGGGCATCATCCCTACACAACTATACAAACGCTATTCATTCCGCGGTTCAATCGATCAGCAGGTAGGAAAATATGTTCGCGTTGGTTTCACATCCAACAACAACTTTAACCAAAGCCAGGGAAACCAGGTAGGTATTTACGGCGCCTTAAGTAATACCCCGATATCTTCTCCCTACAATGCTGATGGATCTCCAAAACGCTATATCCGCATGGCGGCAGATAATAGCTACATCTTTACAAAAGATGTCGTAGAAAAATTAAGTGACAATGGTCAATGGTTAAATAATTCACAGGGCTATGCGACCTACAATGCAGTGTTTGGAGAAGTGCAGGCGCCTTTTTTGAAAGGGTTGAAATACCGGGTAAATCTTGGGCTGGATTATGTCCAATCTAATAACGGTGCATACACTGGCGCTGGCGTTGGAGATGCGCTCAATCCGAACACCATATCTTCCGCATCGGTCGATAACAGGATAACCAATCACTGGACAGTGGAGAACATCCTGTCGTACGATAAAACCTTCGGTGGCAAGCATACCATTAATGCTGTTGCCTTGTATTCTGTCGAACAAAATAAATACACCCGTTCCAACATGTCGGCGACCGACATACCCTCGGACGCCCTTCAGTATTATAATTTAGGCCAGGCGGTTGGCCAGCTAACGATAGACCCTGCCAACCAGGATTACCAGTTATGGGGATTAATGTCTGGGATGGGACGTGTTATGTATTCATACGATAATCGTTATATGATTTCCGCTACGTTGCGGTCTGATGCTTCGTCCCGGCTTGCACCCGGCAATAAATGGCATACCTATCCTGCGGTCTCTGTGGGATGGAATATCAGCAATGAATCGTTTATGCAGGGACTTACATCCATCAGTAACCTCAAACTGAGGGCCGGTTATGGACAAACTTCCAACCAGGCGGTTGCAGTATATTCTACCCTTGGACGATTGGATACAAGACCTTACAACTTCGGGCCTACGGGTTACGGTGTTGGGTTTTATGTGAATCAATTGCCGAATGCCAGCCTGGGCTGGGAATATTCTAAAACCCTGAACCTGGGTCTTGACTTCTCGCTTTTCAAAAATCGTTTGTCAGGTACCGTTGAATATTATGTAACTAAAACCGAGGATATTCTTTTGGGACTTAGCCTGCCACCTACATCAGGCGTAAGCAGCATTACATCAAACGTTGGTACTACAGAAAACAAGGGCTTCGAACTTGCCTTGAATGGAACCATTATCAATAATGTAAACGGATGGACCTGGGACCTGGGCGTGAATTTCTACACTAACAAAAACAAACTGACCTCACTGGCCTCTGGCCAAACTAAAGATGAAGGTAACTGGTGGTTTGTAGGTCATAATATCAATGCGATCTATGACTATAAAAAAATAGGTCTTTGGAACTCAGCTAAGGACAGCACAGACGGTTATTTGAATGTACTTGAACCAGGTGGAAATGTCGGTATGATCAAGGTTCAGTATACCGGTGGTTTTGATGCCAATGGCAAACCACTTAGAGCGATCGGTACTGCAGACAGGCAAATTATCGATGTTGATCCTGACTGGCAGGGAGGTTTCAATACCCGGGTAGCGTATAAGGGATTTGACCTGGGAGT
>JAURWD010000124.1 GCA_030655145.1 Ferruginibacter sp. | reverse complement strand
ATTTTAGTTATTTAAAAAATATTAATTTCAAATTTTTTATTTCGCGAATTTATAATAATATCATTAATATTATTTTGCGCTGGTTGCAAAAAAAGTGAAAATATTACCAGGACCAACACTATTGCATTGAGTGGTAAATGGAACTACATTAGCACTACCGGCTAGGCATTTTCTCGCAGCCAAAATTTAAAGCCAATAAGACACAAAGTTATCAGGCAGGTAGCTATTTAACTATTGTGAAAGATTCTATTTGGCAATTCAATAGATATAAACCCAATTTCTTAATTGAAGTAGATGGAGCAACTGGGACGATTATCAATGTTACCGGAAATATATCTCCAACATCCACGTCCGAAGAAATTATTTATCGAAAAATAAATGATACGACATTCGGTGTATCAGGATATCCTTACCCTGATACTTATGTCAGGGAATTATCATCGAACTTACTTGTAGTGTATACTAAAAATCCTTTTCAAGTTGGAATTCATCAAATTGATAGTCTAAAAAGATAAAGTTTCTTTGTTTAGATTTCGCCAATGCAAAACGTTAGATGAAGCTCTTTGCGAGTAGCCGGTAGCGATAGTAAATGCCAACATGAGCAATTGGTCCGGCAGAGAATTGTCTCTTTATTTCCGGAGAAAATCCCAACGAAGTTGGACCTGTGCATTTAAAGAACCATCTCTTGTGGGGACCGCCTTGTGCCACTTTATTTCTGTGTTAATACCCAACGTACTAGAAATGGGAAAATCATACGCCGCTGCCAACATCCAACCCAGGCTTAACCCGGTGGTGGTAACCTTTCCATCATAGATGAGTACAGACCGCATCACGTAATAACCAGTTCCCGAATATAGGTTCAGCTTCCGCGTAACGGGCATGGAAAATACAAGGAGGAGAGGCACAGCTTCAACCGAGGTTGAACTTTTGATTCCATTATCGTCAATCTTATAAGAGTAAAACTGAACCAGGCCGGATTCAAGGCCGAGGCGTAACAGGAAATCAGGCTTCCACATCACCCGGAGCGTGGCCGCGGGTTTTATCCTTGTGACGGTTGCTTCCAATCCGGATGGTGTGCCGGGAGTACCCTGGTAAAAAGAGATCCCGCCCCCGATGTAAGCTGTTAACTTGTTCCCGGATTTCACGTTCGCATCCTGGCCCCTGGAGCTTGTGGCCAGCGACAGAAAGAAGAGAAGGGAGAAAATGACTTTATTGTTTGACATAATAATTGTAGGCAACCAGTGAGGGATAATTTGATAAGATACCGTCGAACATACCTTCATTTGAAAACTGTGCGATGTATTCAGGCACATCAAGCGTCCACACAAAAGCCTGGCGGCCACTTGCCTTTACTCCCGCGACAGCTTCATTTTGTAATCCTTCTGTCCAGCGCGGCGCCCAAATATTGGCGTTGATATCGTCTACATCTTCGAGCGACAATTCACATAGAGAAGGAACATTCTGATAACCGGGCAAGGCCTTAAAACTGTTCAACGCTTCCTCTGTCGGAAGACCAATAACAATTCTCAGCTGGCGCCCGGCAGCGGCGGCGCGCTGCAAAAACTCCGCCTGCAAGGCCCGGATCGGTTCAAGCGACCCCTCGAACTTTGTATCCAGCCAAACGAAGCGAAGGTCTGTTTCGTACACAACGGTGTTTAAGGCTTCCCGCAACATAGGAATGCGCTGGCCATCGATCAGGCGAACTTGGCTATATAGCTGTTGATAGGTGAAGGCATCGATTGGTCCAACCAGGCCATTTTTTTGAATCAGGCGAAGGTTGAGGGTATTATCATGGTACAATACCGGCACACCATCACGTGTCAGGCGTACATCTATTTCAATTCCCGTTGCACCGAAACTCGAGGCATTACGCATCATTTCGATTGAATTTTCGGAATACTGCAAGAGGTCGGAAGTTCGGCCACCGGCCCGATGGGCAAGGATCTCAAATGCATGGCCATTAAATAATTTGCGTGCGTAAGAAAAGCGTATACCCTTCGACGGCACTTCCGTTCCGGTTCCATATTGCCCAAGCATCACAACGCCTCCCGGGGAAATCACGGGGTTGGGTCCGAATAATTGAGTGGCACCATTACCTGCGGCGATGGACAATCGCACGCTGCCAGTTTCAGTGTTGACCATCTTCCTCCACGAACCCTTCAATAAAATGGAATCGCCGGAACGTTTGCCGTCCATGATGAGCCAGCCGATGTCATTTTCATAAAAGGCTGACAGATGATAGGTGGTATCGGTTCCAGTAAACACATAATTTGTTTTTACAGCAACGAGCCCGCCAAATAGATCTGTTCCCTCTTCAACCTGGTACACACCCTCCATTGCACGCAGCGGCTTTGGAGCCAAAGCAGTGGCCTGTGGGGAATCAAACAACGGCCAGTTGTCATTTACCGGTATGATCCCTTTTTCTTTTTGACAAGCTGCAAGGAGGAACGTTAACCCTGCGCTCCATAAAATGCGTGTTCTCATAATATGAAACCAATTGTAAGTTCAGGGTAAAAAATATAACGATCGAATGTTTCAAACAAGGACCAGGTTTGCCAGAAGAAATTACTATACTGGGCTTTGAATCCCAGGATGATACTCCGGCGCTTATGAAATGGCTGTTCCAATAAAATATTGGCGCCATAACCATTGAAGGCAACAGATGATTTCGAAACACTGTTCTCTCCTACCCTCGTTTTTTCGCTTAGTTTTATAAGCGCTTCAGCTTTTACCGTAAGCAACAATTCTTTTTTCAGGCGGTAGCCGAAAGCCACATTTGGATAGTTGAGCCAGCCTTGTCCCTGGGTTTTAAAACTGCCGATGTTGAGATCTCCAAACCACCAGGCAAAATCATCGCCGATCGACATGGACATTTTTTCGTTGATCACCTTGACCCAGCGTGGCCCAAGAGAAAAATGATTTTGAAGAATTTGGAATTTAATCCTGCCGTCAAGCTGCCAGGAATCAGACAATTTTCTCAGTGCATGCAAATCACCCGCGGGTGCCCGTACCTGTACTTCTTCCGTGATATCTTCCGGCAGGGCAGTGAGCGTATAGCCGAGCGATACGTGCCAGTTTTTTTGCATCGGGTGCGGAAAGAAAACATATCGTTGTTTGATTGGCTGTTGTTGCGGCTCATCCTGGGCGAAGACTTGCGCGGATATTAAAACGACAAAAGATAGCATAAGTCGTTTCATGAGTTGATTAAACATCAAAGCTGAATTTATAGTTTTTACGAACGGCTGTCAAAGTTTATGGTTTATAGTAAAGTACTTCAATACTTTTGTTATTACCCGGTTAGCAAAAAATTACCTCTTTCCCATCCAGCTCATATGTTCTGTTCAAGAATTGAATAAAGGTTCCCGACAACTCATGAACATATGCGGAAATCCCGCCCCGTGCTTAGGTCTGGCGAGATCAAAGAAGGATGATCTTACCTGTTTCCAAAACCGTTCCAGCATTTTCCAGCAATTTGTAAATGATAAGCCCGGCGGGAAATTTAGATACATCCACCCGGTCAGGGATGGAATCATATGTTTTCAGCAGGCGCCCGGAAGCATCAAAAAACTGGAGTGTGTTACCCGGCGAGATGCCTTGCTGCAATACATGGTTTAGCGTGGCAGATCGATCAACAGGATTCGGGTAGAAGCGAAGTATTTTATTGCCCGAAGTAAGTACGGGTATGATGTCGGTGTAAACGACTGCGCCGCTCAGGAGTTTTATTTTCCCGCGCAGGTAGGTGATACCAGCAGGTGCTTGTTTCACAAGCTGGGAATAGATATTTGTCGCTGTACGCGCCTTAGCACCTCCATAGGATTGCAGCAAAACACCGGCGGCGGAAACCTGTTCGAAATACACGCTATCTGTGTATGAGGGGGCACTGATATCGAGTTTCAAATCCAGGGCATTCCCGTCAAGAAGAGCATAGTTTAGTGTGCGGTAGAAACAGTTCACTCCCTGCTGTTCAATATCGGTAGCTATACTGCGTGCGGCCGGAATCCCATTAACCAGGACAGGTTCAACGGCATACACCCCCGGGGTGACCGGGGTCCTGTTCAGAACGATGAAAGTATCTACCACCCGGGTGATCTCTTTCAAATAGGGAGAATCGGTTAGTGCAAAAATTTTGTAGGCATTCGCATAAATATGTGGCCGCCACGAAATACGGAATGAGTCTGAACAAACAAAATCTACAGCGAGCCGGGTAACAGGATGAACGATAAATTCCTTTGAAAAGAAATTACCAAACCCTGTTTCCATTTTTAACAAGGCGGTACTACCGGTGTCGGGTAACTGCCAGGCAGCTTGATTTGTATAGATCTTTACAGCTCCATCCAATAGCTTCCAGTCAGCGCCGCGGTTGTAACTGATGAAAAGTTTTCCAGGCATAGTTGAGTCAGCCACGAATGTTTTCCATTTGATCAGCACCTCGGGCTTCTCCTCGCGGATAACATCGGAAGCATGCTGTGGACTCAGGAACTGGAACGTATTGAGCGTATCGGTTTGATAGGCGACCGAAAAAGGCATGCTGCCGGAGCTGATCTTAGTTCCTTTGACCCTGACCTGGTAACTACCTGCAACGGGTAAACGTAAACTCACCTGTTCTGAAGTGTTAAGCGAGTCTCTTCTCCTTATCGGCGGAGCCGATAGAGCCGGCAACATAGGCGAAGCATCCAGCACCCAGGGTTGATATACCTCGCCGGAGCTTTGTTGGACCAGCTCGAGGTCAAGATCATTGATCAATGCCCTAAGATTGTTTACCTGTGCAATGGTGTCGGTCCAGCACAGCGTCATCTTAAATTGGGCTGCATTGGCTGGGATGGTGACCTGTGAAACCCATTCCTGACCTTGCGTGATCGAACCTTCCAGGTAGTGCCGTTGTTGCAGCGACCGGATGGCATCGAAACTATTCAGCAACCCATACCCTGTTTTATAATCGATCCCAGGTAAATTAATATCGTCAGCGGTATTGTAAAGCAACGCTTTTACCAGTGAGGCGGCTGGTAACTCATTGTTGTTACTGTCGGCATACACCTGTTGCAAGACCGCGGCGGTGCCGCTCACTATAGCAGCTGCATCAGAAGTGCCATTTGGTCCAAGTGCGATGAGTTGCGGAGCGACGCGACCATCGTAAACAGGGCCGGCAGAACTTTCTGCAGGCACTCTTCCTTTACCGTCTATGGCACCTACGGTAATCACATTTTTAGCCATCTTAAAATTCCCGGTCAGGTTCGCGTACCCGGCAATGTTAGCATACACGCCATCAGTGGCAGCAGTCGTTCCCTGGTTACCTGCTGAAAAAACGGCAACCATTTTTTGATCCCGCCAGGTGAGTGCATCATAACTCACGGCTTCGGCGCCGTAAAACTGTTGCACTACGCTTCCATAGGAATGATTTTGCACCGACACTTTCTGTGCTGCCAGGATGGAAGGATCATCGGCAAAAAGATTACCAAATGAACTGGGAAAAAATTTACAGGCGTAAGCGATGCCCCTGCCGTCATAAAAACTATTGCCTGCTCCGCCCACGATCGAAGCGATGACGGTGGCATGGCTGGTCATAGCCGGTGCCTCAATTGAGGAACTTAAAACTCGCTTATGCAGGTCGAGATCGGCAGCATCCATCCGCTGTTCCTTGATACCCACAACAATATTTTTGCCGTTGGCCCCGGGTATGCTATAATCCACGGCGCTGAGCCCGTGAAAACTGCGATCATATCCAATAATGTTTGCTTCTGAATGGGCAAGTCCGGGCCGGTCAATAAAAATAATTTCTTGCAGAGGAAGCAAGTGATCCAGTAGATAGGAAGTCGTTGTTTCAATGATCACCGAATGAGCAGCCGCGTTGGTTCTAATGATATTCACCTGTCCCCGGTGTTCCGTAAGACTCGCCTGTAAGGCGTCGATATTGTCTCCGGATACCAAATAACGTTTTACAACACGATCGGTTCTTATCAAACTACCCTCAATTCCGGGTGCGAATTTCCACCTGTTATTTGCTGCTGAGATATTTCCTTGCTTGCGCAAAGATTCGAAGCCGGCGCTGTTCCCGATAGAGAGTATGGCGGAATGATTATCCAACTGCCGGACAACCCTAACGGAAACGGGTAGCCTTAATTCACTGCTGAAGATGTAGTATGAATGCGACTGCTGAAATGAAGAAATGGTTGAATCCGCAAATCTTTTGAAAAATGGTTCTCCCGCTAATGCATGCTTTTCCTGCGCAGACAGTTGAAGGGGCAACAGCATTGTCAACAAGAAACAACTGCAAAAAAAATGAACCCCGGTATGCATTAACCTACGCACCATATTCCAACAGGATAAATAAATTCAAGCCTTAAAAATACCGATAATCCGGAGCGGAAAGCTTTATGCCCGGCATAAAAAAATCCCCTTGATAAAAGGGGATTCTATAGCTGACTAATACTTATTAATACACCTGGTTCAAGGCAATACCATCATCACCACTGAAAGCTGGACTTCCATTAGTACAAGCCATCATCCAGGAATTGTAACTTCCACTTACATTCGTTGGCGTGCCAGTGATATGTATCGCGCCGATAGATCCTGCGCTTTCGCCGGCACCCGGACCACAACTTGCTCTTCTCTTGTAATCAGTGTGACGGAAGCCAATGCAATGACCAATTTCATGAGCGATTACTTCATCCGCCTTATCCACAGTGTTGAGGTAAGTGGTAGCGCAACTGCTGGTACTCAACGTAAAACCACTGGATGGGTTACCGCTACTGGTTGGAAAGCCTGAAGCCTGCCCCAGTACACAACCACCCCCGGAAGATGTAAGGTTCGCTCCGGTTATTGCAATATTACCGCCAGAACTTACCCGCTGAAAACTAATTTTTAACCCGTAACTGTTATAGCGGGCAAGAGCATTGTCAAGAGCTGTGGAATAATATGCAGGAAAACCTGAACCTAGACTGACAGTGATCGTCCTGCTACCAGTCGGAGTAGCCACAATGTAATTCGTGCGATAATGTTCTTCATCTCCAACTATGAAGTTGTGCGCTGGAGTTTCTCCTGCCATTTCCTGTAATTGTGCCTTACTTAAAAGCATATCACCTTCAATGAGGTAACTGCCTTCTCCTCTTTTTTCAACCCAATTGCTATTGAAGCCCGCGGCCGCAACAAGCGATGTTTCATCTTTTGTTAACTCATTGGAAGCAACGACATCAACCGTCGTTTTTTTACAACTTGCAAACATACCTGCAAGTGTACACGCAAGTATGGACGTACTTAAAATTTTGGTGGCTCTCATTTTTCTTATTGTTTTTAAAGTGAACAAACTGTTAAAACGAATTTAACTGTAAAGGAGCACAAAAAAACATTGGGTGGATAAAATAAAAAAGGATAAGCCTGTAGGCTTTTAATTCACAACGGAAGCGAGACAATGATTTTCTTGCCTGTATTTACAACAGTAGATTCATAAAGTCGAGAGCGTTTGAAAAGAGCTATTGGGAACTAATATTACGGTAAATCTAAATATCAACTAGTGCAGACCATGAGCCTTAATCGCTTATAGATTTGAAAAAACTTTATATTACGATTAGGCGTTATGGATAGGTGGAACGATTTTCTTCGATATGCATCAAAAACCACTTAAACTTCTGGGATTTATCTCACTTGCAATGCTGGTCGAACACCAAATATGTTGAATTCCCAAAGCCCGGCCTCGCCTTGCAAAATGCTCAATTTCAAATACCGGGCTTTCAGGGCAACGCTGTCCACATGCGGAGATTGAACGCGGGTATCTGCATGACCGCCACAAGCAGTCCACAAAGATCCATCCGTCGAAGATGCAAGCTGGTAGGCATGTCCAGCCGTTGGCTTACTAAAATATGCTTCAACCCTGGTCACTTTTTTGATGCTGCCCAGGTCAACGATCACCCAGGGATTGCGATCACTGGTGTCTGCTAACCAGCGGGTACGATTCGACGCGTCGATGGCATTAACCGGTCGATAATTTTCGGAGCGGTTGAGTTCAGGATCCTTCACTGGTTTCACAATCAGATCCTGGCGTACAGAAGATGCAGTTATGGTCGCGCTGTCTACGAGGCTGAGTTCCGCTCTTGTTTGAGCGAGCCGCCCAACTCCCCTATGAGTAAGCGCAAGTGGTTTAATGGTACCATCATCATTGAACTCCAGTTTGTCAACCCAAACTTGCCGGTTCGTGCCACCATTTCCAAATTCGAGGTAGGCGAAATAATAATTATCCGTGAGCGGATCGCTGAAAACTGAGCCGTGGCCGGGACCATAAATTTTTCTTCGTTTATCCGTTTGCGTGATGATGTCGTTTTCCGGGTAAGTAAATGGTCCAAGGGGCGAAACTTTGCTAAAGCCATATGCATATTTGTATTGCTCGTGTCCATCCAGTGTATAACAGTAATAATAAATTCCCTTTCGCTTGAACATGATCGGACCTTCAGAATATCCCGAACGTTTTGTTTCAATGACTGTGATAGCTGTGTCGATGGTGTACATGTCCGGCTTAAGGTTCGCGGCACCACGTTGCGCCCAATACAGGTAGGCGTCACCGTTATCGTCTATAAAAACTTCAGCATCAATACCTTTTGTTCCCCTTGGCCCGTTGATGGTTAATATGGGTTTCGCAGCTGTTGTACCGAGGAATGTATCGCTGCCATTTACTAATTTGAAGGGGCCGGTCGGGGCATCCGCCACAGCGGCATAAATAGATTCATTGATGGTTGGATAGAAATAATACTTCCCATTAATCGCCACCGGCTTACTTGGCGCCCAATATTTTTGACCTACGGCGGAGGGTTGGAGAAAGCCGTCGAAACTCCAGTTTACAAAGTCGGCCGACTTCCACACCACGGGTGGGCCGGAACGGGCGAGGCCGGCACCATACCCATCCGTAGTGCCATAGCAATAATACATGCCGCCGATGTTCACAATGCTGGGATCAGCCAGCAGATCCGGGATGACCGGATTTTTTGATGTTGTGGCCGTCACAAAAACCTGGGAAGTCGCGGTCGTTGCAAACATTAAAAAGCCAAACAGGAAATTCAGGCGCATGCGTTCAGTTTTAATTGTAAAAGGTTCCCTCGCAAAGAAACGTTTTTCATCCTGCAAAAATTATCCGGGATGATAACCGCTTGTGACAATTGAGGGCCAGAGGTATATGAGGATTTTGCATAATATTTAGTATATTTCTAAAACCAACCCAACCCTTTCAATGCCAGAGTCTCGTCAACTTGCCGTAATCATGTTTACTGATATTGTCGGTTATACCGGCATGATGCAACAAGATGAGGCCATGGCGCTCAAAAAATTAGGGCAGTACAAAGAAAAACTGCGGGCATCTGTTACCCAGTTTGGCGGTGAGATCATCCAGTATTTCGGTGACGGTGGGTTGATCATTTTCTCTAATTCTGCTGATGCGATCGGTTGTTCTGCTCAACTACAGGAGAGCTTTACGGATGAACCACCCGTGCCGGTGCGGATCGGGCTTCATCTCGGCGACATACTCGTTAGCGAAGGAAACATTTTCGGGGACTGCGTAAACGTTGCATCCCGGATTGAAAGTATGGGCATCCCGGGTTCTGTGTTAGTCTCCGCACCTGTACAACAACAGTTAAGAAATAAACCTCAATTTAAACTAGTCTCGCTCGGCCATTTCGAATTTAAGAACGTGGACCAGCCCATGGAAATATTCTCCCTGCACACGGCTAACACCAGTCTGAATGCCCGGTATGATGTCAATGGGAAATTCAAACAAAAGCAAGCCGTCAAGTCGATCGCCGTATTGCCGTTTGTCAATATGAGCAATGACCCCGAACAAGAGTATTTCAGCGATGGGATTGCCGAAGAGATCATCAACTCACTCGTCCATTTAAAAGATCTGCATGTCGCAGGACGAACCTCCTCTTTTCAATTCAAAGGAAAAAATTTTACCCTGCGGCAGGTAGGAAAAAAGCTTGCAGTGCACCATGTGCTGGAAGGCAGTTTACGGAAGCAGGGAAATCGTATACGCATAACCGTTCAATTGGTAAATGTCGAAAGCGGCTATCATCTCTGGTCAGAGAAATATGACAGGGAGATCGATGATGTGTTTGCGATCCAGGATGAGATCGCCTTGTCTATTACAGAAAAATTATTGGTGACCCTGCTTAAAAAAGAGCGGGACCTGATCACGAAAAGTCACACACTAAATACCGAGGCATACGACCTGTACCTGAAGGGAAGGTTCTACCTGGAGCGGCGCGGCGCATCTTTAGTGACCAGCCTTGGCTGGTTTCAAAAAGCAATTGAAAAAGACCCTGAATTTGCGCTTGCCTATTCGGGCCTTGCCGATGCGAACTTATTATTGGCAACATATGGATTGGTTGCGCCTAAACGAGTAATGGCGCAGGCGAAACAATCAGCGGAACGTGCACTGCAACTGGATCCTACGCTTTGTCAACCCTATTGTTCCCTCGGTTATTATCACACGAGCTTTGAGTGGAATTGGGCTGAGGCAAAAAAATATTTTCTAAGGTCGATAGAAATAAATCCAAAATACGCGGAAGGCCATTTTCGCTATGGACTCAGTTATGTTTGTTCCGTAGAAGGAAAATTTGACGAAGCAGAAAACCATTGCGAAATCGCTACCCGCCTGGAGCCATTGAGCGCCATCTCCTTCGCCAACTATTCAATGATACTTCATGTATCGGGAAAATTTCAAGAGGCGTTAGAAATGTGCAAGGTTGGCATCGAGCTCGATCCAAATTCTTTTCTATGTCATATTAATGCCGGGCGCACTAACCTGGGGCTAAAGAAATTTGATGATGCGATTGAATCTTTCCAGGCGGCGATGAAGCTAACCAACCGGCATCACTTCGCTGTGAATGGCCTCATCTGGAACTATTGCATGGTAGGTCAATATGACGATGCCCTAAATTTGTACAATGAATTGAAGCAACGATCCGAGACAGAGTACATCGCCAAAACTTTCACCGCACTTTCCGCAGCTTACCTTGGAGATATTGAAGAGGCTTTCAGATTTTTAGAGCAGGCTTACGAAGACCGGGATCCGATCCTGGTAATGATAAAATATGAGCGCTGGGTACCCCCATCCATGAAAACAGACCCGCGCTTTAAACAGATCGTCGATCGCCTTCAATATCCCGAAGAACAAGCTTCCTCTTAATCTTTTCCACGAAAAACTCCAGGTGAAGCTAATGAAGCTCCATCGCATGGTCGGCAGGCAGATCCTGCCCACTCCAAACCTTTACAGATGTCCAGGGCACCGCAGCATCCGACCAAAATGGATCGGCTTCAGGCAAACCCAGCGGAAGAAAAATGGTGGCCGCAATGTATAAAGATCCGGTAGTAATGTAGAAGTCGGCCAAAGCGGGCTGCGAACCAACCAGCCCGATCGTTAACCATCCCTGGTGGTTGTAGGCGCCACCTGCGCCAACTGTTTTTTTGATGACAGCTGTTAAAGCGCCGCGAACCTGGGCAGGTTGTAAAGTTGCAGGTAACTGTTTGCGCAGGCTGATGTCCGCAAGATGATGAAAAACTCCCCCACGGTAAACAATGGACCGTCCCACGATCGGGTATGAACCATCGCTGTTGATGTTTCTTTCCTGTATCTCGGCATAGCGTTTATTGATGCTCGTTAGTTTGGGCACGAACCAGGCGAAGCCCTTGTTTTTTTTATTCATGATCGAAACAATCTCGGCGAGGTAAGGGTGGATTACGATGCTGTTGTAGTAATCGACATGAAACTCCATTCCGTCAGAAAACATACCATCGCCAACGTACCAATGATTCGCAAACTCACGCACAGCATATTCGATCCTTACAGGGTCGTAAGGCAGATCATATTTGCAAAAGAACGCTTCGATCATGCCGGTAAACAACACCCAATTTGAGTAAACGGGCACGGTCGATCGCGTATGTTGAAACGCGGTGATCAGCTGCTGCTTTACAACGGTGTCGAGGTTCTTCCAAACCCAGGGACAACGCGTTAAACCGAGTGCTAAAAATGAAGCATCAACCAATGGTTGGCCACCAGTCCATTGCAGGTAATCCTTTGAAGCCGGGTTTACAGCGTTAGCAATTGCCTTTAGTGACCAGGCACGATACTCGTTGCGCAGTTTGATTTCCGAGGTAGTACCCCCCTCAAGATCAAGCCAGGGTGCTATGCCACTAAAGGTTCGCCCAAGTGCTTCGAGGTACGAGACCGTCGTCCGGTTAGCTGCATTATCTACCGTTTTTGTGAGTTCGACAGGCATGTTTGTTTTGAGCGTACCAGCCGCAAGGTTTGACATCACCGGTCTCGCCATTTTATCCATCTGCTGTAACCAGAATTCGCGATCTATATTCGTTTTTTGAGCTACCAAGGCCAGGCTAAAAAAGCAGCAGGCAATCGTTACCGCGAGTGATTGTTGTGTAGACATGCAATATGAATTTAATAATTATCCAGGTGGAAGACCTTCAGCTTTATTGGATCTGGGGTTACCAGGTCTTACAGGCAATCTTTAATTAAGCAATACGATCAGGCTGCTTCATCCCCGGACAATTCAATTGTTATTTTCATTTAACCGTAACCGGTATAATACCGGCGTGGGTTGGTGTACATTGCCTGATCAGGCCATTCGCGTCAAACTCCATTTTGTCGATACACACTTCCCGGTTGTACCCGGCCGCACGACCCATGGAAATCCCGTTAGGATAATTGAAGCGGTGATACACGATGTACCATTCATCTTTTCCAGGGAGTTGTATCGTTGAATTATGGCCGGTAGCAAAGATCCCGGCTGACTTGTCTTTTTGAATAACGATGTTATCTTTTGGAATCTGGATCTTGCCCAGCGGCGTACGGGCAAAGCCATAGCGCACTTTATAGTTTTCACTGCGGGTATCATCTTCAGACCACATAAAATAATACAAGCCATTGCGGTAAAAAACATGCGTCCCTTCGCGGAAGGTCGCGTCTGGTTTTAAGACGACCAATGTTCCTGCTTTGATGGACACCATGTCCTCATTTAATTCAGCGCCTGCCATGTAGGAGTTGCCCCAGTACAAATAACTCTTGCCGGTTTTGGGATCGGTGAAAACATCGGGATCGATGTGTTGCCCATTGGTAACTCCCGGAGGGAATTGGTCTATCAATGCCTTTCCGGCATCCACGAACGGCCCGGTTGGATTATCTGCCACAGCTACGCCGATCTTCTGCGCGGCAGTATAGTAAAAGAAATATTTGTACTCGCCTGCTATCTTTTTCTCGATGATACAGGGTGCCCAGGCGTTTCGCTTAGCCCAGCTCACATCCTTCTCCAGATCCAGGATGATTCCTTCATCTTTCCAGTCAACAAGGTTGGAGGATGAGAATGTTTTAAAAGAAGTGCCTGACCAATTATTAAATCCATCGCTGGTTGGGTACATATAAAATTTGCCGGTCTTTTCGGCAAAGATGATATCGGGATCAGCATACAAACCGGGAAGCACCGGGTTACCATTACGAACCGTTGCCACCTTCCATTTCTCCGGGGCATGTCCCTTCACCGCAACGGTATAATTCACCGGGCCCTTACTAAAGTCTGCCGCCCCTTTCGGTGAGAGCCGGAGGCCGGGATAAGCAGTAAAGCGAGGATCAAATGAACGAAGATCAGTACCGGATTTCACCGGCAGGTACACCAGCTTTGCAGCAGTATCGATGCGCACATTGATTTTCTTTATTTGACTCGCTGCTGGCGACCCCAGCACATCAGTTGCGTTACCCCAGCGGCTCACGAGGCGTTCCGCTTCTGCCGCTGTGATCGGAAGAACTGTACCATGGCGCGGATGAAAATTCATACTAATGTCCTGGTCGATTACCTTGAACTTGCGCAGGTCCGTGCTGCTGGTAAACTGGTAGCGCCCCTTCGTATACACATCATACATCAGCACATATCCCTTCCCGTTATTCAGCTTGAAAACCCCGGCGCCTTCGACAGGGTCCGTGGTTTGTTGCATGAAACCTTCCACCTGTTCATAGCCCTTTGTCAGTTCGTCAGAAATCGCCAGTTTGATACCGGCGCCTTCACTTTCCGTCTTGAAGAAAAGGTGATACTTGCCATCTTTCAAAATAATATCACCATCAATGCAGGCGCCATTGGTCGGACTAAAAAAAAGTTGTTCCGGCTCCGATTCCAGATCAGTAAAATCAGCATTGGCATAGGCGTAATAGATCTTGTCAGGATCCTGGCCATGCTTCAGGGAAAAGTAAACCAGGTATTTTCCCGCCTTTTCGTCGAAGATCGTTTGTGGGGCCCAAACCCTCAGCAGGCTGTCATTACCCGCGAAACGCGTTTGCAAGTTGACCACTGAATAAGTCCAATTGACAAGATCAGGTGACTTCAGTAAGACCATAGCCCGGTTCGAATTCCATCCTTTGGCGGAAACCATGTCTGTTGCAACCATGTAAAATGTTTTTCCACCAGGACTGCGCAAAATATGCGGATCACGGACACCACCGGTTGAACTGATCTTCTCCGAAGCAAGGACTGGCTCATTTCCGTTCAAAGCGTGATAACGGAATCCATCATTGCTGATTGCAAAGCGAATGGACTCTTCTGCCCCTTCGTTCCCCGTAAAATAAGTGAAGAGGTAGGCGCTGTAAGGATCTTTACTCACTTTAGCATTGTTTTGCGCAGAGCTGGAATTTATCAGCGCGAAAAGGGAAACAGCGAATGTGTAAGTGATCTTTTTATAACGACTCATTAACCGGAATGCAAACTTCATAGATGTCAAATTTAGAAGTTGCTAAATTCCGAATTCAACGCGATTAATGGTAAAGAAGTTATGAAAGCGATGAGATCTGCATACAGCTCCGTGAGGATTACTACAGAAACAAATGAAGGGTTAAATATAGCGTTGGTGGCTATTCATTTCTTTTCACCCGGAAACTACAAATAATCTTGCGAGGTATAGGGTTATCAGGAGATTGCTGTACCATACCAGTAAAATGACCAGATATATATTTTCCTACGGCCCCGTACTCTGTAATTTTCACTGGAATAGGAGGTATAATTGAAAAGTGAAACTGGGGACTATAAAACTCTTCAAGTGACTGAGTGCTGCCGGGAGCTATTTTATTGGCGTACATATTCAGGCCTGCAGAGCGGCCATATGCGTCGTTAGATCCTCTGATGTACATAAAATTACCAGTTGGATCAAGAAACTGGGTAAGGGTGTTGGCTGGCGCAACAAGAATATCTGTGGGGGTGTTGTCTACTGAATAACTGATGAACTGCAAATCGCTCAGTGTATCAAAACAGGCCTTCATTGAACCTACATTATTATTTCCTGCGGACACAGTGTAAGTGACGAGATTACCTGTCTGCAATTTGACTCCATCCTGTGCAATCATTGTGATGGTTTCGGCACTGGCTGCGTTGCATAACCGGATAGTAAAGTTGAAAATGCCAGCCTGGTTCACTTCGTAAATGTAGGTTTTAGTGTCGCGTTGTAATGCCACAAAACCATCGGTAACAATGTTGTTATCACAGTCTACTACTGAACCCGTTATGGTTGCAGTGGTAATACCCGTAATGGTGAAATTACCAAGAGATATGTCTTGATTAACAGTGGTAAAATTTCGGGTAATCAACGGGGTGTTGCAGTCTTTCGCGCCATAGACACTTAACGTAAAATTCGTGTTATTATAAATGGTTCCCTGGATGCTGCCATCGGCTTTGCTTTCAAACCTGAATGCACGTGAGGTGTCTCCGTTCGGAGCGATCTCAACATACATTTCCGCTAAACCAACCCCTGCCTGGTCTAAAACCCGTCCGCTAAATTTTACGGTTCCATTCCGGCCGCAGGTACTTAGGTTTCCTAAGTCATTATGGCCGGGAACAAGCTTTGCGTACAGGTTGTCACTTATCTGCAATGCTCCTTCATCTTCCGCAACAAACATCAGGGTTTGCAACTGAGCGAAATCACAAACAACGGTGTTGTAGCGAATGTGACCGTTGCTACCGGCATTGAGCCGATAATAATGATGCGGTGATCGCACCATGACGAAACCGTTGGCAATACCCAATCCATTGCAATTCGTAACTGTTGCATTAACCGAAACCAAATTCCGGCTTGCAATTTTTATATCCCCGGCATCAACAATTGAATCGACATTGTTGAATGCTTTGGAAAAAATAGGCGTATTGCATTGGTCGCCATGTATATCGAGGGAGAAGGATGAACTAGCTGGTATGATTCCACTCACAAATCCGTTTAGATCAGTATACAACCATACAGGTTTAACATTATCAGCTGGAGGAGACAACAGGCGGGCAGTGACATAAGTAAACGGAATTGGTTCACCTGCTTCAGTGAGAATCCTTGCTTTAAACCGTGCACCATCTGACGCGAGGGCAAAATTCCAGGAGCCTAATTTGGTTGTGCGAAAGGTGTAGCCATAGCCGCTTTTTACGGCAGCTCCTTCTTTACGCCAAAGTCCAATCTTTGTGTCATAGTGCCAGGCATCGAGCATTACCGGAGCTTCTCCGTAAATCATGAAAGAAAACTGGAGGGCCCCTCCTGCCCCCAGCGCCAAATTTTCCCCGTCCATTCCATGTACAGCGAAGTTGACGACACCAAATGAACGAAGAAATTTTGGATAGCCCAGGCTATCCAATCCTCTTGCACTACCTGGCATTTTCTCGCTCATATCTTCATCACCCCGGTCTACTCTCGAAAGATAGGGGCGTGCAAAACCAGAATACGGAGAGTTCGTCATTTCATTGACAAAGCCACCTTGAAAACTTACTGATACACCATCTCCATTCTCATGAGTACCTGAGCCAGTATTCATGACGCCCCCAGGCTGATGATCCAGGTTAATCTTTATAAAAAAAGACTGGCCATCTTCGGCAATAAATGTCCGATAGCTGGTTATAAATTCCTTTTTGGAAATAGTCAGCTGCGCAGCCTCTTTTATGACAGAAGCATTGCGGATGTCGAAATACCCATACTTATCAGTGAGGGTAGTTTTATTGCCATAGGTAACGAGGGTGCCTTCGGGGATCTGCGGCCCCACATTTCCACTTTCAACAAACCCGGATACCGACGAAATAACTTTTGTTTTCAGATCAATGTGATAATATGATGTAGAATCGCGGACGCCAGTCGTATCTGTGCGTGGCGGTGTCGGCGGCGGATTAACCGGTTGCTCGGGTACCTTGCTACAGGAATTTAAAACCAACGTAAAAAGGAGGACTATGGCAGGTAGGCAAAAACAGCTTGATTGGAGACGACCATACATTTAGGGTAGAGTTAATGATGCCTTAAGATAATAATTTTATTTAATACCTAAGCGTTGCCTTCTTTTATGATATCAAAAATCAGCGCGGACTGCGGGTATTAATGATAGGAGTGGTTGTTTTCTTGAATGCTCAGATAAATTCCTGCGTTGCATTTACCCCCAGCGCAAAACGTCCACCAGTAATCCTTGAACCGCCAGCTTAGTTCATCGGCAAATTTGTTCGATTCGTCAGCATTGTGATTTCATTCACATGGTTTCCGACAATATTTGCGTTATGACTTCAACACTTACAAATTAAATTCAACGCTATTTAAAGAAATTCTACATAACAATTTTGCTGATCTAAACCTGTTGTTATGCAGTCCACCACCACCCTTCCTTTCACGTTATTTTTAACTGCCACCCTCGCGGCAACTTCAAGCTTTAGCCAGGTAAATTATTCCGGCTATGAAGCCGGGATATATGCCGGCACCCTGGTATACCAAGGCGATCTTACCCCAAACTGGTATGGCAACACCAGGTCCCTGAAACCGGCCCTGGGGCTTTATGTATCCAAGGCGTTGGACCCCTACTTTTCGTTGCGTCTAAATTTTACACACGGAAACGTCGCTGCAGATGAAAGCGTTTACTCGTCACCGGTATGGCGACAATATCGGAATCTTAAATTCAGCTCCCGGGTGAATGAGCTTGCGGCCAGCGTGGTCTTTAATCCTTACGGTGAAAAAAACGAAAACAATTTCCGCCGCCTCGTACCTTATGTTTTTGCCGGGGCGGGCCTTAGTTTTCTCAAAGTGAAACGCGACTGGTCAGGGTTTAACACTACTTACTTCGATGCAAAATCGATCGCTACCACCAGTCTCGCAACAGATACCACACACCAACTCCCCCGGGTAATCCTGGCGGTTCCCGTGGGAGTTGGTATAAAATACATCCTCGGCCAGCGCCTTGCAATTCATGCAGAAAGCAGCTGGCGGATCCTTTCCTCGGATTACCTGGACGGGTTCAGTTACCAGGGTGAAAAACCAACAAGGGATGCGTATTATGGAATGACTGTTGGACTGAGTTTTCGCTTCGGCAAGTATAAATATGCTTGTCCCACGGTGAACGGGAAGGCCGGAACGCGGCTTTTAAGCAGTAGTAAGTAGGCGGGCAAGCAATACCCCCGAAAGAAACTGGTTCGCAGTCAGACCAGCGTTTACCCGTCGGTGATAGTTGACCAGCTATCACCGTTTTTTTATCCTAATGAAAAATTTATTGGAGGAACAAAAAAACTGAACGAAAGGAAGATTTTATCAGGGTCAAATATTATTGAGCCACGTTTTACCTTGGACAGGGACTAAAAAGAATTGTCATGATGGCTATCACTTTATGGTCAGGGCACAACTACTTTTTATGAACTGCCCGTACCAAAAACCAGAATCTTTAATGATCCGTTTCTGGGTCTTAAAGTCTACATGCACCAATCCAAAACGCGGACGGTAACCTTCGGCCCATTCGAAATTATCGGTGAAGCTCCAAACGAAATAACCATTTACCGGTATGCCTTCGCGCCGGGCACGTAATACCTGGCTGATGTGTTGCTGCAGGTAATCCTGGCGTTGCGGATCAGACACCCTTCCGTTATACACAACATCGGGAAAGGCAGCGCCATTTTCGGTGACCACCAGGGAAGGAAATTTGTAGGCATCAAACTTTTTCAACACTTCGTATATGCATCGCGGATAGACTTCCCAATGCATCTCGGTGGTTGGCACCTGTCTTTTTTCGGGGTGGATGATCTTCGCCCAGATCAGGGGACGAATCAAAGAAGCCGCCACCACTTCCCGGGTGTAATTCTGCACACCGATAAAGTCCATGTCGAAGGCCAGCTTTGCCTCATCACCGTCACGAATGAAGGGCTCGAGCCGTTGTAACATTCGAAGATCTTTCACCGGGTATCCAAGTCCGGCCAGTGGTTCTACAAACATCCGGTTTAGTAATGCGTCTACCCGGGTCGCCGCGGCAAGGTTTCGCCAGGAATGATTGCAGGGCATCACCTGCGAACAGGAAAAGGTAGTGCCGATGATTGCACCTGGTAATAGGGAACGGACAATTCTGCCACCCGCGGCCTGGCACATGGCCGCATGGTGTGCAGCCGCGAGAAAACTGCTAAGCCCTTTTTTGCCTGGCGCATGAATACCCAAAAAATAACCGGCACCCGTAAACACCATTGGTTCGTTGAGGATCATCCAACGCTTCACCCTGTCGCCAAAATGCCGGATGCAGACTTTCACATATTCTTCAAACCAGTAAATGATCTCGCGATTTGTCCACCCTCCTTTTAATTCCAATGCATGTGGAAGGTCCCAATGATAAAGCGTGATCCAGGGTTCGATATTTTGTTCGAGGCAGAAATCTATGACACGATTATAAAAATCAATTCCCTCGCTGTTGACCTGTCCGCTCCCATTTGGGATTATGCGGCTCCAGGAAAGTGAAAAACGATAATTCGGAATATTAAGCTGGCTCATGAGCGTAATGTCATGCGCATAGCGATGGTAGAAGTCGCAGGCCTGGTTGCCATGTTGGTTATGAGCGATCTTGCCGGGCGTGTTTGAAAACACATCCCAGATAGACTTGCCTTTGCCATCCATATCCCAGGCACCTTCAATTTGGTAGGCTGCCGTTGACACACCCCAATTAAAATCATCACCGAAAGAACCAGCGTTTATACTCATGAAATTTATAGGTTGGCTGCGATCTTTT
>JAURWD010000297.1 GCA_030655145.1 Ferruginibacter sp. | reverse complement strand
TCACCGGTGATCATCACGGTTTTGATACCTGCGCTTTTGCATTCGCGAATGGCTTCAATCACTTCCTCCCGCGGTGGATCTATCATGGCGGTCATGCCTAAAAATTCGAGGTCTTGCTCCAGCGCTGCATTAACTTTTTCCGGCTTCTCGTCGAATATTTTGTAACCAAAAAACAGTACGCGTAAACCTTCCGCCGCCCAGCTACGATTGGTATCAAGCCAGGTATTTATTTGGTCTTTATGTTTCGGTGCGAGTGCTTCCGTCAATTTCTTCGGTGCACCCTTTGCAAACAAAATGAATTTGCCGTCGTGTTCGTGGAGCGTACTCATGCGCATTCTTTCTGAGTCGAACGGTACTTTTGCAACCAGTGGATAGTGCTGGTCATCATCGGCTTTCACCAGGCCTTTTTCCAGCGAGAAGTTGACCAGTGCTGTCTCCGTCGAGTCACCCATGATCTTTCCATCTTCCGAAAAACGAACTTCATTGTTTAACAACATCGCATGGTTGAGTAATTCCTCCTGCCCCGGGGCAGCTTCTATCTTTTCAACGGTCATTACGTTTTGCGTCAATGTGCCTGTCTTATCACTGCAGATATAGGTTACGGATCCAAGGGTTTCCACGGCGGGCAAACTTTTTACAAGCGCTTTTTGTGTGACCATCCTGCGGGCACCTTTTGCCAGGGCAATGGTTATCACGGCGGGAAGGGCTTCAGGGAGCGCTGCTACGGCTAATGATAAAGCGGTGAGAAACATGAGAAAGGGCTGCTCTCCACGCCAGAGGCCAAAGCCAAAAACGAGAGCGCAGATGATGATAACGATTACGGCTAGTTGCTTACTGAAAACTGCTAGTCTTTTTTGGAGGGGTGTTTTTTGATTTTCAACTTCAAGCAAGCCGGCGATCTTCCCGATCTCTGTTTTCATCCCGGTTGTTGTGACGACTGCTTTTCCGGACCCGTTGCTTACAATGGTCCCTTTAAAAATCATGTTGACCTGGTCACCGGCACCGAGGTTCTCTCCCTTGATAGGGTCTGTGATCTTCTCCACGGAATGACTTTCACCCGTCAGTGGTGCTTCTTCGGTTTTGAAAGCGCTGGCATCGATCAGCCTCGCGTCTGCAGGAACGATATCCCCGGCTTCGAGCAGGATCACATCTCCCGGAACCAGTTCACCGGCCTCGATCTTTTCATGGTTGTTGCTCCTAACGACCGTGGCTACCTGCGCCGACATCTTCTTCAACATCCGTACGGCTTCCTCAGCATTGTTCTCTTGCGAAAAGCCAATCCAGGCGTTGCCAATAATGATGGCAAGAATAACATAGGCATCAATATGTTCACCAACGCCAAAAGAAATCCCGGCAGCAACTAACAGGATGAGGATCATGATATCTTTGAATTGATCCAGCAGGATTACCAGCTTACTTTTCTGTTTTGCCTCTTTCAACTCATTTTTACCGTGCTCTTCCTGCATAGCAGCGATTGCTTCTTTCTTCAATCCATTCGGCGTTGTTTTTAGCTGGCTGATCGCTTCTTCTTTTGTGAGTTGGTACCATGTACTCATACGTGCGTATTTTTATTGAAAGATGAAGGGCTAAAGAATTCGGGATGTATTTAACCTCGCTCGGGGCGAAAAATGCAATTTTATTATGCTATTGTAAATATCGAAATAAAATATTTCATCGTGTTTTTAACCAGGCCTTTGAAAGTCGGTCTGCGTACTGAAAGCTATAGCTTAGAACGGCTACTTTTTTTTATAACACCTGCTGGTAAAAACAAAACCCAATTAGGAGAGGACAAGTCTTCAAAACGACACGGGAAGATCGGCTTATGAATCAGCGGAATGCTTTAAAATCATTTCTTGTGGGAATTGTTGTTAGAACAGCCAGGCCTAAAATCGAGCAGGTTGAAAACAGTTTGGCATGAACTATGAAACATGAAGGTGAAAGAGCGACAACAATTGGGTTGTTAAGCGGCTTATACCGATGAAAAATTGAATTGGTTTTGGTTTTCAATTGACTCAAAACTGGAAAAAGAGTACAAAATGTGGAATAGTTTCGTCAAAAGGGTAAGCAAAATTTAATCTTTTACATCAAATTACTATCATGAATTTCGAATATAATTATACCTCACCAGAAGAATTACAACCAGTGATCGTAGCAGAAGAGGAAACCCTGAATGACATTTGTGAAACCTGTGGAAAATGGACCACCAATCATGATGATCATTGCTTCGGCTGCAAACGCCCGGTCAGGGACTGCTGTTGTTAAATTTCCACTTCAATCGTAAAGTATACTTCGTTTGTTTTCGCTTTAGCGAGGAATAAATGTTTGCGCAGTTCCGCACCTCTTCTTCAATTGAACCATTTGATGTTTTGGCACTCGTGCTTCGAGTTGTCTGCTCCTTTATTTAAGGATAATACAATTCTGCCAGGCCTTTTATTTTTTCTCGTCTGTTTATTTGGCTAAGCGTTTAGCTGTCAAATATCTTGCGAACGGCATTGCTAAAACTTCTGGAAACATTTTGCGCAACCTTGATTTTGGGGTTAGGTTGAGAAGCGATATTTTTGAGCCTCAATTTTTTTCAACCACCCGGCTCATATTTCTTTAGCCCCAACTGTATACTCACCATTATGTTCCGATCAACAATCGCTTGCATCAAAAAACTCCTTTTTGTATTAAGTATCCTAACTGCTGTTAATGCTTCGGCGCAGTACGTAGATAAACCGACAGACCTGGTTGAATGGATCAATCCATTGATGGGTACGGCGAGCAGCGGTGGACTGAGTAATGGAAACACCTACCCTGCAATTGCTGTTCCCTGGGGCATGAATTGCTGGACACCGCAAACAGGTAAAATGGGCGACGGGTGGCAATACACTTATGATGGAGAGAAGATACGTGGCTTTAAACAAACCCACCAGCCTTCGCCCTGGATGAATGACTATGGCCAGTTTTCCATCATGCCGGTTACGCGTAGGGGCAATTTTAAAGAGGCCGACAGGGCTAGCTGGTACAGTCACAAATCGGAGATCGCCAAACCTTACTATTATAACGTATACCTCGCAGATCATCATGTAACTACCGAGATCACACCAACAGAAAGAGCAGCCGCTTTCCGCTTCACGTTTCCAAAAACCGACAGTGCCTTTGTGGTCATTGATGCTTTCGATAAAGGATCATCTGTGAAAATATTTCCGGCTGAAAACAAAGTAATTGGCTACAGCACCCGCAACAGCGGCGGTGTACCAACTAATTTCAAAAATTATTTTGTCATCATCTTCGATAAGCCGTTTGTAAAAGGAACTGCCTGGTTAAAGGAATCACTGCAGGAGGGGGCCGAACTAACAGGTGAGCATGTGGGCGCGTTGGTCAACTTTAAGCTCAAGAAAGATGGCGAACAAGTGAATGCGAGGGTAGCATCTTCGTTCATTAGTGCAGAGCAGGCGGAACTTAATTTGAAAGAATTAGGGAATGATAATTTTGAGACAGTTAAACGCAAAGCAAAAGAAACCTGGAATAAAACTCTTGGCCGCGTACAGGTTGAAGGCGGCACCATCGACCAGGTGCGAACATTTTATTCAACGCTTTACCGCACGCTTTTCTTTCCGATGAAATTATATGAAAAGGATGCAACGGGCGCCATTGTGCATTACAGTCCATACACAGGCAAAGTTCACCCCGGTTATATGTTCGGCGGTACGGGCTTCTGGGATACTTTCCGGGCATTGTTTCCTTTCTTAAACCTGGTCTATCCTTCCATCAATAAAGAAATGCAGGAGGGGCTTGTGAACGATTACCTCGAAGGCGGCTGGTTGCCGGAATGGAGCAGTCCTGGTTATCGCAATGTGATGATAGGAAACAATTCCGCTTCCGTCGTTGCTGATGCCTACATCAAAGGTGTACGCGGGTACGATATTAATAAATTGTATGAAGCCCTGGTTCATGGTGCTAATAATGAAGGGCCGCAGGGAACAGGTCGTACGGGTGCGAAGTTCTATAACGAGCTTGGCTACGTGCCGTACAATGTAGACATCAATGAAAATGCAGCGCGGACTTTGGAATATGCCTATGATGATTTCACCATCAGCCGCCTCGCGAAAGCACTCAACAAGCCAGCAGCAGAGGTTGACCTGTACACGAAACGCAGCATGAATTACCGCAACATTTTCGACAAAGAATCAAAATTGATGCGGGGCAAAAATAAGGATGGCAGTTTCCAGTCCCCGTTTAATCCATTCAAATGGGGCGACGCGTTTACCGAAGGCAACAGCTGGCATTATACCTGGTCTGTTTTTCATGATGTGAACGGGCTCATCAACCTCATGGGTGGAAATAAACAATTTGTGGGTATGCTCGATTCAGTGTTCATCATGCCACCGGTGTTTGACGAAAGTTATTACGGCAGCGTTATCCATGAGATCCGGGAAATGCAGATCGCTAACATGGGCCAGTATGCGCATGGTAATCAACCGATCCAGCACATGATCTATTTATACAATTACGCCGGCGAGCCCTGGAAGACACAATACTGGATCCGTGAAGCCATGGAGAAGTTATACAAGCCTACTCCTGATGGCTATTGCGGTGATGAGGACAATGGTCAAACCTCCGCCTGGTATGTATTCTCTGCGTTTGGCTTTTATCCTGTTTGCCCGGGTACGAATCAGTATGTTTTAGGAACTCCGTTATTTAAAAAGGTAACGTTGAACCTGGAGAACGGAAAACAATTTACAATCACGGCTCCTGGCAATTCCGTTGCAAACAAATATGTGCAAAAAGCTATGTTGAATGGAAAAGAGCATGCCACCAACTGGATCAGTCATGAGTCTATCCTGGCGGGAGGAAATTTCGGGTTTACCCTGGGCAGCACTCCTAACAAGATGAGAGGCACAAAGGCTGCGGCATTTCCATATTCGCTTTCCACGAGTAAATAAGTTCGGCGTTGAATGTTCCCAAGTCTGCCTTTCGATGTAAGTTCCTGGTAAGGATTTGCAGGGTCGAGGTCTAAGGTCATGGATTGGTTTTTATAAAATTATAACTCATCACCACTACACCCGTAGCCGAAGTCGTAGCCTTTTCTAACCGAAGGTTCACTTGTTGCTGAACATTTTGAAACAACGGTTTACCGGCGCCGATAAGTACGGGATGAACAGCCATACGGTAAATGTCCACGAGCCCAAGATTAATGAATTGGGTGAGCAAATTTGCTCCACCATAGAGCCAGATATTTTTACCGCGTTCTTTTAAGATCTGTCGTACATTTTTTTCAAGATCACCGTTGAGAAAGATCGCCTGCGTGTCATCGTTACCGGTAGTGCGGGAAAAGACATATTTCTGCTTGCTGTGTTGTAACTCGTAAGCGGCTTTTAACCGGTCACTTGCTTCTGGCCCGGGCCGGTAATTTCCCCAAAGCTCGTAACTGACCCGCCCATAAAAAATGGCATCAACCTCCAGGAGGATCTCATTCAAAATATCTGCAAAATCCACGGAGGGATCTTTCACAAGCCAGTCCAGTTCGCCGTGGGGTCCCTCTATGAAACCATCAAGTGTTGTGGCAACCGTAAGAATTATTTTTCTCATTGCTTGGAGTTTGTTGAATCTGCTTTTTTTCAAGGCTAATTTACAATTAAACCTCTTTGCCGTTCATTCACTAACATCCAATCAGCACCCTTATCGCATCCATTTCAGTTTTGACTCCTTCGCAGAAGTTGCCTCAACTATACAAATACCTTCTTGCAAACTACCAGCTACCGCATGATAGAATGTTAAATATGTTGACTGGCTTTACAACCTGTTTGCTGGTTGCGCTCGCTTTACCGGCATTGCTAATTTTGTTTTGTATTTAAACTCATGTTAGCAACTATCTCACCAAGGCTACTGATCACGTCCTTTTTGCTGCTCTTCGCAGCGAGCGGGTTCTGCCAGGCCCGGGTGAAACGCGACTCGACCAAGGCCATTCTCTCCTACAACAACGACGGAGGCGACCTGGGAGCCATTAAACTTTTCCTCCGTGAGCCTGTCGTAACAACGGATACCTGTGATTTCACCATTCCTTTTAGCCGTGCGGGTAATTTGATACTCATTGCTGCGAGGGCAGACACAACGCAAGGCAGTTTTATCCTGGACACGGGTGCACCGGGACTTATATTAAACACGACTTATTTCCGTGACTACCCGACCGCCGATCCCATACCGGGTGAAGAGGGTGGAGGCATTACTGGCGCGGTGGCTGGATTCGGACGAACAACGATCAGGAAGTTAGCGTTCGGCGCGGTCAATTATTATAATGTCGAAGCTGACAGAATTAGTCTAGGTCATATCGAAAATAGTAAGGGCATCAAAATATTTGGTCTGCTCGGTGTACAGTTGTTTATGAAATTTGAAATGATCATTGATTATGAAGCCAGCGAAATACACCTGCATCATGTTACAAAAAAGGACGTGAAAGATTATAAGCATACACTTCTCGCGGATACTGCCACATACTCCAGTTACACCATCGAGCTGCTGGATAATAAGATCATCACCTATGGAAAGATCGGTAAGAAAAAACTGACATTTTTAGTTGACACCGGCGCAGAATCAAACGTACTGGATAGTCGTTTGTCGGAAGCTGTGTTGGGCAATGTCGTGATCAAACGCCGCACCGTTTTAAATGGAACGGGCAACTCTAAGATCGATGCGCTCTATGGTGATATGAGTAACCTCAGCATGGGTACCCGCGATATCGCGACGATGCCGGTGCTCGTAACCAATATGGAAAAAATGTGTTTTTCGTACCAACGTTGTCTTGACGGTATGTTGGGCTTTGATTTCCTTTCCATGCAGAAAATTGGATTTAACTTTGTAAAGCGGAAGATGTATATATGGAAGTAAACAAGGCGGATAACATCAACAATAAAATTTTCTGGAGGCACTTGCTTTCGGTGATGGTGTTGCTATTCCTGAGTACGAACGGTTTTGGCCAACCGCCTATCAAAGCGTTTGTTGTGAAGCAAGGAAAGATCTACGTAACGCTCAGCAAAAATATTTCGACGGAGGTGTTGGACGAATTTATTGATCAATATGATCTGCAGGAACTCGACCTGAAAACTTTCGTGCGCACGAGCCGTCCTGACTCGCTGAAGAAACTTGGCTGGTCGGTTGAGCTAAACAATAACGAGATGATCGTGCTTGCCAAATTGATGAAGGCCGCCAATAAATCCCCGGATGCCGTAGACAAGATATTGCTCGCTCAAAAAAATTATGACAATGGAAATATTTCGCTGAAAGCACCTGTCTTTGGTTACAATCGTTTCACAAAAAAATATCCGTTTGCTGTCAGGGATTCTGCCGTTACCTTTTTTTACCGCGGAGCTTCCACGGCCAATAAGGTGATGCTCGCCGGCACTTTTAATAACTGGGATCCCGAAGCGTTAGCGATGAAGGAAGTCGATAGCGGCTGGATCGCTGCAGTGAAACTCGGCCCCGGGAAACACTATTACAAATTCATTGTCGACGGTAACTGGACGATCGATAAAGAAAACCAGTTGGTGGAAAATGACGGCCGCGGAAACAATAATTCCGTCTATTACAAATCCAACTACTTGTTTTCCCTTGCAGGAAATCAAAACGCCCGGAATGTTTATGTGGCGGGCAGTTTCAATAACTGGGATCCACGTGGTATGAAAATGGCTAAGACCGCTAGTGGCTGGAAAGCCGCTGTTTTTTTAGGAGAAGGCACCCATACGTATCGGTATGTTGTGGATGGTCGCTGGATGGCGGATCCGGGCAACCCTGATCAATTTCCAAACGAATTCAACGAAACAAATTCTGTCATACAGATCGGGAGGCCGTACCAATTTTTCTTGCCGGGATATTTAAATGCGCGGCAGGTGATGTTAATGGGCTCCTTTAACCAATGGCGCAATTATGAATTACGCATGAAAAGAACGGACAGTGGCTGGGTGTTACCCTATGTACTCGGACAGGGGAATTATCAATACGGTTATGAGGTGGATGGAAAGAAACCGACAGACCCGGCAACGGGAAAAACAATGGCCATCAAATCTTTGATCTTCGCACCGAATCATACGTTCAAACTCAGTGGTTTTGAAAAAGCCAGGTCGGTTTTTATTTCCGGCGATTTTAATAACTGGTCGCCGAATGGTTTCGCCATGACGCGAAAAGGGAATGAGTGGGTGCTGCCCCAACACCTGGCGCCTGGTAAACATGTATATAAGTTTGTGGTTGACGCAGAGTGGATGATCGATCCCGCGAATAAACTACGCGAGCCCAATGAGTTTGGACAAGAGAATTCTGTGATTTGGATTGAGCACCCTTAGCGGGACTTTTATCTATAAATTCGAAATGCCGTTGTTGATGTTCTCACCAACAACCAACGGCGTACGACGCGGCTACTTTTTCGCTTTAAACTCCGTAGGCGTCACTCCAATCTTATTTTTGAAGACGGTGGAAAAATATGCCGGTGACGCAAACCCAACCTTGTACGCGATCTCGCTGATGGTGAACTCGCCCTGCGCAAGCAGGTACTTCGATTTTTGAATACGTACGTTCAGGATGTAATCGTTGACGTTACAATCCAGCAAGGCCTTTATTTTCCGGTATAACTGTACCCGGGATATGTTCATCTGCCGGCACACATCTTCTACATTGAACTTTTCGTTCGACAAATTACTTTCTACGATCGCGTTAAAATCGTTGATGAATTTCCGGTCGAGTTTGTTCGGATTTGCAGGTGCACCTTCGAGATTTATTTCGCTGGTAAAATGTTCCCGTAGGATCCCGCGGTTTTTCAAAACACTGCGCAAGGTTTCTTTCAGATGGGCGAGGTTGAAAGGCTTGGTAACATAGGCGTCCGCCATGTTCTTCATGCCCTCGATCTGGTGCGTGATCTCGGCCTTGGCTGTCAATAAAATGATTGGGATATGGGAGGTCTTGATGTCATTTTTCAAGGTGGCCGCAATGGCAAACCCGTCCTTGCCCGGCATCACAACGTCGGAGATGATCACATCAGGAATGTTGTCGAATGCCTGCTGGATGCCCGTGATGCCGTCGGTCGCACTCAGGATGATGTATTCACCCTCCAATACCTGTTGCAGGAAATTGCGCAGGTCGGGGTTGTCTTCAATAATCAGAACAGATCTTTCGGTGCTGCCTTTCACTGACGGGTCGGTAATTTCGACATTGCCTGCCGAAAGCCCGGTTGCATAGATCTTCTGATCGTACGACATCATTTCCGCAGGAGGCGCCAAGTTGGTCATTTCTTCTTTGTCCAAATGATCCGTACCCAATTGAAGGCGAATCTCGAAAGTTGTGCCTTTTGCCGGCTTACTGGAAACCTGTAGGCTGCCCTTATGCAGGCGGATCAATTCTTTTGATAACGCCAGGCCGAGCCCGCTTCCCTGTTGATTGGTAATGTCACCCTGGTAAAAAATTTCAAACGCATGATCCACCGCGTCTTTTGACATACCAATGCCATTATCCGCCACTTTAATAAGCGCTGTTTTTTCGGCCGTAAATTTTTCAAGCGTGATATGGATAAAGCCATGATCGGCGGTAAACTTGAAAGCGTTTGATAGCAGGTTGAACAGTACCTTGTCCATCATCGATGGATCAAACCAAACCGGGATCGATCGTTCTTTACTAAACATCCGCAGGTCGATGTTTCGGCTCCGGGCTGTTTCTTTAAAGGCGTCGATAATTTCAGTGGTGAACGCTACCAGGTCGTTCTGCGAGGCGGTTACTTTTAATTTGTCCGATTCTATCTTGCGGAAATCGATCAGTTGGTTCACAAGGCGCAGGAGGCGAATCACATTTTTCTGGATCAGCGCCAGGTATTGCTTCTCCTTCAATTGCATTTTCGCATTTGCCAGCATTTCTTCCAAAGGTCCGAGGATCAACGTCAGCGGCGTACGGAACTCATGGGAGATATTTGTGAAGAAGGTGATCTTGGCTTCCGTAGCCTCCTTCGCTTCTTTCGCGAGTTCTATTAACTGGTTGCGTTGGCGCAGGATCTCTTCGTTCTGCAAGGCCAGCCGTTCATTGATTTTGCGATTCTCCCGCAGGTAATAGAACAGGATGAGGCCCGACAGTAACGCCAGCGCCAGCGAAATGGAGATGGTGTAAATAATATTTGACTGGTTACTAGTGATTACCTGCTGCTCTTCGATCTTCTGCTGGCTCCGGTCGATATTTTTCTGCTGCTCCAGCACCTTGTTGTTCTGCAGCTTCATGATGCGCACGTTGGAGGAGTCAATGATCGAGGTCATGAGTCGGATCTCCTTTTTGTATGGTTTGTTGGCCAGTACATTCGCCGCCGTCAATATTGCCTCCTCCCCGCCAGTGGGATATAATATCGTCGCCTTGATGATCCCTTTCTCCACCAGGTCGATACCACCGTTCTCACCTGAAAGTCCATCTACGCCGATGATCTTTACTTTCTTTTCCAACCCCAGGCGTTTACAAACTTTATATGCCGAAAGCGCCAGCCGGTCATTTTGAGCGAAGATCAAGTCAATATTTGGGTTGCTGCTGAGAAACCGGGTCGCATTGTCACCTGAAGGTGCTTCATCGCCTTCCTCGTACACCTTGCCGACATATTCGAGTCCGGTATGAGGTTGGATAAAATCTTTAAATCCTTTGTTTCGATCGATGTCCGCTGAAGAGCCCGGGAGATCAGATACCTCCAGAATTTTTCCATTCCCTTTTAGAATCGAATGAGCAAAAGTGCCGGCATTTACGCCGACCTCGTAATTACTGGCTCCTACATATGCCGTATAATTTTCAGAGAGTGTACGCCGGTCGACGATGATCACCTTGATACCATTCTTATATGCACGCTCGACAATACCCGTAATTGGCGCTGCCTCGTTGGGCGAAACGATCAGCAGGTCTACTGGCAGGTCGATCAACTCTTGTATTTGCTGGATCTGCCTGCTCGTGCTGCCGCCCGCATCTTTAAATAAAAAACTGATCTCCAGGTGGAACGACAGCTCACGCTTCATTTCCTCCACCATGCTTTGCCGAAATTGATTCATCATGGTACACTGGGAAAAGCCCACCGTAAACTTTTTTTCATCCGGCTCCCGCGTGCAGGCCGAAAAAAAACAGATAAATACAAAGACACAGACAGCCGAAGCAATCGGCATCCAGTAGGTGAACCGTAGTATTCTATGAAGCAAATCCCTCATGTATAAACAAAAAATTAATACAATATCCACAAAAATTTTTCATACTCTCCCTTTTTCATAGCAAATCGGGGCTTCAACTTTTTTCCAGCGGGTAGCCAATGGTACGATAACGAAAATGAGCGATATAATTTCGAAAGTGCCGCATTGATACCTGCCGAGTCAGAGGCTAATTTCCATTGATAATCAACGAGCTAAACATCCAAATCCTTTTATTTCCAGTTTGCAAACATTTGATACAATAATGGAAGGCTTTTGCTGGTGTCGCTTCTAATTTTCCACTCTCAACGCTTGTTATATGAAAAAAAATAAAGTCATCCTTTGGTCTTTAGTCGTCGCCCTGGGCGGATTTCTTTTTGGTTTTGACACTGCCGTGATTTCCGGTGCAGAAAAATCGATCCAACAGTATTGGCAGTTAAATGCCTTTCAACATGGGTTAACCATTTCCATTGCTTTAATAGGTACAATCTTCGGCGCCCTGTTTGGCAGCATTCCTTCTGATAAGTTCGGTAGAAAGAAAACCTTGTTAATAGTGGCTGTGTTTTACCTGGTGGCGTCGCTCGGTACCGCACTTGCGCAGGACTTGTACCTGTTTTTGTTTTTTCGTTTCCTTGGCGGTTTGGGAGTAGGGGCTTCTTCAGTGACCGCGCCTGTGTACATCTCTGAAATTTCACCCGCAAAGAAACGGGGCAGTCTTGTTGCCTTGTTCCAGTTCAACGTCGTTTTTGGGATACTCATTTCTTATTTTTCAAATTACCTCATCGGCACCAGCACCGAAACTTCCTGGCGTTGGATGCTTGGCATACAGGCGGTGCCCTCGCTGTTGTTCCTCGTCCTGGTACGGATGGTTCCCGAAACACCACGCTGGCTGATCTTAAAAGCCGGAAAATTTGAGGCTGCTAAAAATATCCTGCAGATCATCAACCCGGAAGGATACGAAAAAGATTACAACAATATCCTGAAAGGTCATGAGCGGGACGCGGGCAAAAAAGTTTCCGAACCACTGTTCCAATCGAAATATCGTTTCCCGGTAACCCTGGCCATTTTGTTCGCCGTCTTTAACCAGGTGTCCGGTATCAACGCAATCATTTATTACGCGCCGCGCATTTTCGAAATGACCGGGCTCGGCACCAGTTCTTCGCTGCTGTCCACCGCCGGCATCGGCCTGGTAAATTTCCTTTTTACGCTTATCGCCATCCGGTTCATTGATAAGATCGGTCGCCGCACCCTCATGCTGATCGGTTCTTTCGGCCTTATTATTTCACTTGCCATCGTGTCCCGTGCTTTTTTTGTGCAGGACTTCAACAACTATTCGGTTATCATCGGCCTGCTGCTATTCATCGCGTTCTTCGCTTTTTCACAGGGCGCTGTAATCTGGGTTTTCATCTCCGAAATTTTCCCTAACGAGGTACGTGCAAAAGGTCAAACCCTGGGAAGCGTTACCCATTGGATCATGGCCGCCGCCATTGCATTTGCCTTCCCCGTACTAACGGAAATGCTTGGTGGCGGTTTCACCTTTTTATTCTTCACCCTCATGATGGTATTGCAGTTATTGTTCGTGTGGAAGATGATGCCCGAAACCAAGGGGCGGTCACTTGAAGACATTGGGTCCGCACTCAGTGGTGATGGACACGATCCAGCACACGAACCGGTTATAGTGATGCATTAAATTTTTTGTCCCGGCAGCAACACGCCGTTCAACACCGTTGCGTCGCACTCTTGTACGCCAGCACCCTATGCAACTTTTGCATTTTTAAAATATAAAATCAGCTATATGAATATGACTACAGCAACTCCACCCGTAGTGTGCTTTGGTGAAACGCTTTGGGATCTGCTGCCGCATGCGAAACTTCCCGGCGGTGCCCCCATGAATGTGGCGTATCACCTGACCAAACTCGGTAAAAATCCCGCTATCATTTCCCGCATCGGCACTGATGTGCTTGGCCAGGAATTGATGCAGGTCTTCCAATCAAAACAAATCGATACCCGTTATTTAAAGTTCGACCGGCAGTATCCTACCGGAAAGGTGTATGCGACAATCCGCGAAGACAACGAGGTGTCGTACGACATCGTAAAACCGGTAGCATGGGACTACATTGAGTGGGAAGATCGGTTTGCGGACCTCGTTGCTGAAGCCGGCTATTTTGTTTTTGGAAGCCTGGTTACCCGTAACAAGGTGTCGCGGAACTCCTTGTTTCAATGCCTGGAATGTGCCAACGAAAAGGTGCTGGACATTAATATGCGCCCGCCACATTTCAATAAAAAGATCATTGCCGAACTTCTGCAAAAAGCAACCATCCTGAAATTAAATCTTGCCGAATTACATCTCGTCACCGGCTGGTTCAGCGACTACAACAGCGATGAGGATCGGATGAACCTCCTAAAAGAAAAATTCAACCTACAAACCATCATCGTCACAAAAGGCGGCGAGGGCGCCATTCTCAACACCGGCGGTCAATTCTATCATCACGACGGCTATAAGGTTGTGGTTCAAGACACGGTTGGCAGTGGTGATTCTTTCCTGGCTGCGCTTCTCACAAAATTCCTGGACGGGAGCCCACCTGCTGAAACCCTGAGCTTCGCAAGTGCTGTCGGGGCGCTGATCGCGAGCCATTCAGGCGGTTGTCCGGATTATAACCCCGAAGAAATTTTAACCCTCATAAATACTGATTCACCTGCACTTATACACTGATCGATTACTTACAATTCAATGATTGCTAATTCTTCAACATCTAAAAATTTAATTATGAGAAAATTATTTTCCGTGTTCCCACTGCTGTTGCTGGCAATGAGTTCATTTGCGCAGCAAAAGAGCATAACCGGCACTGTTAGCAGTAAGGCGGACAACGCACCGCTTGCCGGGGTAACCGTTACATCGAAAGCCAAAGTCGTGCAAACGGATCCCACCGGTAAGTTTTCCATCGAAGCCGCGACCGGCGACGAACTAACGTTCACGTATGTGGGCTTTAAAGCCGAAACCATCAAGGTCGGCAATTCTCAAACCCTTACCATACAATTGGAAACTTTAG
>JAURWD010000296.1 GCA_030655145.1 Ferruginibacter sp. | reverse complement strand
AACTGCCGTGAAAGAAGAGCTGACTAAAAAAGTTGATGTTGCATCTACATTAAATGCTTCTAATATCCAGATCACTCCGATCAATGTTAAAAACAACGGTAAAGAAAAAGTATCAACTGTTGCAAAGCGTGTTGACAAACTAGTAGTAAGCTTCGATGTTGACAATCGTATTGCACAGCCAGGAACTACAGATGTGTATGTATTGGTGATCGGACCTGATGGTAAGCCAATTTCAGCTGAGTCTTTAGGTTCAGGTACTTTCAGCACACGTGAAGAAGGAGACAAATCATTTACGGCAAAATTGCCAGTTGAATTAGAAACTGCTAAAAGGAAGAATGTTGAATTCGCTTTCAAACCAGGAACTAATTTCCAACAAGGTAACTACACCATCCAGATCTACCAGAATGGATTTAAAATTGGTGAAGGAACCCGTTCCCTGAAAAAAGGTGGATTGTTTAGCTAATCAATTCACTCTCAATAATTAAAAAAACTGCTTGGTTTCCAGGCAGTTTTTTTTGTCGTTACCTGAAAAATAATAAAGGAAGATTAACAGGAATGAAAATATTTATTGTTGAATATCCAGGGAGCCCGACACAATTAAGTTCTTTCCCGGGCGAACTGTAAGCTGGCTTCCCTTTGAAAGTGTATACGAAATATTCAACACGCAATTGCCGCCAGCGATGGGATCAATAATTATTTCGCTTCCACCAATTAAAGACGCCGGGGGCACGATGTTTCCGCTCCAATTTGCCGCCACGTCCCAATTTCCATTCCCGGTAAACTGGTAGATCTTCGCGACAGTTTGAAGCAGGCCGGTGAGCGCAAAAGAATGCAATTGCTGGTTGACAGTAATGGTGGTCGTAAAAATTGTCCGGACGAACTTTTCATTACTGATGTATCCGTACAGGCCATTTCTAAAAGTCAATCCTTCCGACTGTCCCATGTAAAGCACATCCGGCAGATCGATCTTTCTTTTATTACCATTAAAAAAATTTCCTGCTGTGTATCCCGATAACAGATGCATGAAGTGGTTTGCGGTTCCGGCATTTTGGTAACCAAGTAACGCGATCACATCCTGGCCAGGAATTTTATCTGCCGCAGTAACCAAATAATTGGTTGCTAAAGTTTCTAAAGGAGTTGCACTATAAGTTCCTGCGGTTGTGTCCGCGATCACATAATGAGTTGTATTGTTATTCGCCCAATTCTTTGTGAATAAGTGAATTTTACCGGCATCTACCAACATTGCTTCACAATCATATTTTGTTGTGTTAGCTGCGGTGGCAACAAGTGGCATCGGTTGATCACTGTAGGAAAAATTAATGCGCTCTATCAGCTGCGCGGAAATGGTAGCATTGTAATTATTTATAAAATCGGGGATCGCGTTAAAAGGAAATTTATAGATTTTCAGATCGGCTCTTGCGCCATTGGCGTTGTTACCAAAATCACCGATGTAAACATTGCGCCCGTCGAAAGCAATGTCCTCCCAATCGATGTTGGTGGCACCTGCAAGAGTAATTTGTTGCAGGATAGTGTTAGTAATCGTGTCTATGCGGTAAAGTGTGGCACCTCCCTGGCTATCATTAAACGTCCATAAATAATTTCCCATCATCTGCAGTCCGCTTGTTTCTACAACGGCATCGTTTAACGGATTCACCTTTACCGGTGGGGTGTAACTGGTTGCGTTGTAAGTGCAGCTTCCATCATTTACGGTGGCGGCGGGATTATAATTATTCGATAGCGGGTCTGTACAACCGGTTACCTGCGCAAACACACTTGAAGGCAAATAACTTGCAAAAATGACGATTGGGAAAACGAGGTAAGTTGATAATCTCTTTTGGAAGTTCATAGGAATTTTGATTTGGTGATAAGGCCCTGAGCGAAGCGTTTTTTTTGCGCCCCTACTTTATTAATAGCTTATGAAATTTCTCCACCTCGGACTTTTCTAATGCGGTGATGGCTTCGTTATTATCAAATTTTGTTTTTATAAAAACGACACGTTTGTGAGCGGGATATTTTTCCAAAATCTCCTGGAGCAGTTTTTCAAGTCGTTCGTCCTTGACTTCTGGAACAGGCGTTACGGATACAGTCGATTTATACCGGGTAGGTTTCTTCAAAATGATCGCTTCCATGGTTGCGAGTTTGCCAGGCGGAATTGATTTCACTTTGCTTGCTTTTCCGTGCAGGCCTTCCAATTGCTTTTTGCTTAAACCTCCGCGTTCCTGGTATTGAAACAACAGGCTTGATACGAAAGGGGATTCGGGATTGGCTGCAAGCGTTTCTTTCAAGATGTCCAGCACCACATCAACTTCAGGCTTTATTCTTTGCATTCGTTCTCTTTTATTTGCTGGTTTTGATAGTTCAGGGGTAATCAGTTTGCAACCGAAATACTGCAGGGTAGCACTTCGGTTGAATAACTAGTTTTCGGTCCAATTATAATTTAAAGTAAACACTAAGTTCATTAAAATTAAAAGAAAAGGAGGAGATGACCGAAACTGTTGCCGGGTGTTGTGGGGCAGAAGCCTAAGATGAGCAGCCGATAATTTTCTAGGGCTTCAAAAAAACTGTCAAATGAATGGGAAGTACAAAGGAATTATTTTAAATTTATTACAATCCACCATCTCTCATTATCACTTAAATTATTGTTTATGCCTAAATACATAATTGAAAGGGAAATACCAGGAGCAGGACACCTTAATGATAAACAACTTGAGGCCATTCTACAGGCATCCAATGAAGTGTTATCGAAAATTGGCCCACAAATTACCTGGGACCACAGCTACCTGACAGATGACAAGATCTATTGCATTTACAATGCTCCCAACAAAGAGACGATCAGTGAGCATGCCCGGAAAGTTGGCATCCCTGCTAACAATATTGCCGAAGTGATCGAAGTAATGGATCCAAATTCTCACAAAACCGACCAGGTACATGCAGCCTGGTACTACGAATAATCCAAAATGTTATCGCAAATTTTTCTCCGGGGCATAAGCCCTGTGAGGCACTTTATGCACAGAGGTATGGGGTGAGTTTGCAGCGTGAAATATTCGTTACTATCCAGCTATTGCCAATCGCGTTTTTTCTCGTCAGCCAGCTTAAGTGACCAGGGTCCGTTTCCTGCCACCAGGAAATAGGCAAGCAGTAACAATACGACCACCGAAAGGATCAATTCTGAATAAGGTTGTAACATGTTGCCGCCTGAATTGATGAAAAATACGGCAACCAGTAAAATCGGAAGTTGGATAAGGCAGGCAAATCGGGTGAAAAGCCCGAGAACCAACAAGATGCCACCGATAATATGTGCAAATACGACGTAGTGGCCCAACACGATGAACATCAGGGAGCTAAACTCGACGTTATTCTCCATAAGCCCCATCAGTTTACCCATGTTTTGAAGAAAGTCGATTCCCTTGTAAAACAGAAAGATGCCTAAAATAATTCGAATGATGTCAACCCATTTTGGATGATGAGAATCACCCCATTGCTCGAAACGTTGAAGGATATTCATATAGCAAGTTTTAGTGTAGAGGATAAACCAAAATACAACGCTTTTTTTACGATGTCAAGAGCCGGTACAGACGATGCAAATATTTATCGAATGGTCATTAAGATCATGAATTTCCCGGTATGGGACATGAGAGAGCGCTCCAGGAAATTCCTAAACAAAATCGGTGTTTGAACAACAGAAAAAAATAAAGTAATACCACAACTAACGTTGTGGCATAGCCGCTATAATTTTAGAGAAGTGAATTAGTCACTGTCTTCAAGGTGAAGCTTTTGATGATGGGCGCCCGCAGCAATGTGTAAGGCAAACCCGACAATGGCAGTGTCTTTCAAAATATTGATCAATGAAATCTGCCGCAATTCCTTATCGCCGGCATTCATATAGTTTGGTAAATGGATGGTAAGAACAAATATGATCAGCATGATCGCCAGTACATAACCGGCAAGTTTCACCATCTTGTTTGTTAGGAAAGATAAGGCTACCAGGATGAATGCTGCTCCTACAAAATACACCCAGATAATTCCTCCCGGCATAAATGAGGGAACGAAAACGAGCATGTCCCTGGGATAAATAAAATGGAAAACTCCAAATACAAACAAAACAATCGATAACAGGTAGATAGCTACTCTTGATATTACATGATATTGTTTCATAAAATGGTCATTTTTGAAAGTAAAAGTTACAACAAATAGCAGGTTGTTGCAACCCTTTTAATCTTTTTATTTATTAGAATCACGTATGCCTAACCGGAAGTAAACCAGTGCGGCAAACGTTGACAATGAATGAAATCCGACAATGTCATTTTCCAAATCGAGGACTCTAAATATCTCTTTCAGCCTGTATCAATAAAGGCTACATTTATCTTCATATTCGTCGCTCCAAAGGGAGAAAAAAACAGGCACGCTTTTTAACACATACTTATAAACAACTAAACTTTACAATTATGTTATGGCAAGGAAGAAGAGAAAGTAGTAACGTAGATGACCGACGCGGAATGTCGGGTGGCAAGATTGCTGCCGGCGGGGGCGTCATCGGTGTCATCGCACTCCTGTTAAATTTCCTACTCGGGGGCGATGGCAGTGTCCCAATTCCACAGCTGCCTTCGCAGCAACAAACTGAACTTTCTCCCCAGGAAGCCGCAGCTGATGAGCAACGGGCAAAATTCGTAAAAGTGGTGCTGGCCGATACAGAAGATGTTTGGGGCAAACTTTTCCAACAATCAGGTAACCGGTATTCAGCACCCACCCTCGTTCTTTTTCGGGACGCGGTACAGTCGGCCTGCGGGAATGCAAGTTCTGCATCCGGACCTTTTTATTGTCCTGCTGATAATGATCTCTATATCGACCTTTCTTTTTATGAGGAACTGCAAACCAAGTTCCAGGCACCGGGCGATTTCGCTATGGCCTACGTGGTTGCACACGAGGTGGGCCATCACATACAAAGCCTGTTGGGAACCTCGGCTAAGGTTCAGCGTCTACGCGGACAGGTTAGTGAGGAGGAGTACAATCAATATTCTGTTCGCCTCGAGTTGCAGGCTGATTTTTATGCCGGCGTTTGGGCTCACCACGCACAAAAAATAACCACGGCAGACGGACGAAGTATCATCGACGCGGAAGATATCAATGAGGCCCTTAATGCGGCACAGGCCATTGGTGATGACCGGCTACAAAAAAGGTCGCAGGGATACGTAGTGCCTGAGTCTTTTACACACGGAAGTTCAGCGCAACGTATGCAATGGTTCAAGAAAGGATTTGACACCGGCGATCTTTCCCAGGGAGACACATTTAAAGCTTCCGGCATTGAATAGGTTTGCGAAAATTGTGGAATTTTCTTCACGCCTTCCGGCAAAACACGTTGTTTAAAGCTGGCATAATATTTATCTTATTTAATTCAGGATTCGGGTTGTCATCCGCGTTTATAAGTTTTCTGTTCTTTTAAAAATCACTTAAAATCATAAATTATGAGTACTGTTAAATCATTATTGATAGGAGTTGGTGTTGGCGCCGTATTAGGAATTCTATACGCACCCGCCCGTGGTTCTGAAACACGTAGGAGAATTTCCGAAGCAGGAGACGACCTGCGCGAGCGTTTCAACGATATGAAAGATGAGTTGTCGAATAAAATTGAAGGTTTTAAAGATAACATGGGTACTATGGCCAGTAACGAAATCGACCGGCTCGACACCGAAGCATCATCTGCCCAACGACAATCGTGGCAGTCCTAATAAATAGAATGTTTATTTTGAAAAGCCGGCATTGCCGGCTTTTTGCTTTTCCCGCTTTTCACAACTGGTGTTACTTCAGGCGGCGCCAAATGTATTCGAATCCGGCCTGGTTATCGAATGGCGCTTTTTACCTTTCTTTGTTCTTACAACTACTGCTTACATGAACAAGAAAGGTTATTGCCTCTATATACTCATCTTTTTATTAATGCCCAGGGTATTTAGTCAAAAGGATGCCTATACTGGTTCCTGGGAAATGCAGTATTCGCCGGCTACAGCTTCTGCAATCAGTTTGCAACTACAGATTTTTACGCCGGAAAAAAATTTCCTTTACCCAGCTCAACTAAAAATCTCGACGCAAAACTTTGATGCAGTTTACGAACTGTTACTGGTGAAAAAGTCGATGTGGCACCTGGCCATCTCCAAAAATAAAAGACCCATTTCTGAACCGCCCTTCAACCTCGATGCCATTCTCATTGTCCTTAATGGAGGATTTGAATACAGCAAGGATCCGAAAGGGCAGGCAACCCTGACCCAAACTAAAATAAACGGAAGTGTAGCACCGGCACTGCAAGCCCCTGACTCGTTGAATCCTGAACAAAAAATCCTTTACCACGAGTTGGCTCAAATGATTCAACACGGCACCATGCGCCTGGTAAAAAAGGATGCCGCTCAAAGCGGCCCTCCTAAAACAGAAACAACGGCTTACCCCCGGGTTTACCTTGGGTTGAAAGATACCATCTTACTACCCAGCCGCGATGGTGTGTTTCACCTTTCAGGATATAAGCCTGTCAACCGAAAGTCATACGCTGACAGTATTTCAATCATGCAAAATGGTCAAATGCTTTTGGAGCAATTGGCACTGGAAAAAAAAGGTTATGGAGACGATATATTGCTGGATACGGGGATGAATTATATTACCCTGTTTGCTGATAATTTCGCGAACGGTTTGCCAAACCAGGGAAGAGTAGACCTGCAATTTGGCGATCTTAAATTCAAAATGGATTTTAAAGATCGTGCAGACAGTGGGGCGAGCTTTATCGTGGGAAGATTTTATTGCTCCAGGGAGAAGTTTAAAGAGAATAGCTTCCAGGTTTATAAACCGAAAGTAGAAAAAGTTTTATTGAAAGATGAACGACTGATCGACCGGATCGTTGTAACATCTCAACAACTTCAATTCGCCATCTGGGATGATGCGACAGAAGATGGAGACAGTGTTTCAATCATGATAGAAGGAAAGTGGTTTGTGCGTGGCTTTCCCGTTAAGAAAAATCCTCGTTTCCTAACTGTTAATCTGCAGCCAGGTCCTAACAATTTTGTTTTTATCGCTGACAACCTGGGGGCTATTCCGCCTAACACTTCGGTGCTGGAGATCATTGATGGAAAAAGGAGGAAGTCCTACACGATGGAGACGATACTCGGCGAAAAAAACCTCATCGAAATATTTTACGAGGTCGGCGCTGGTCAGTAAAGCAGTTGATTTCAACTGGCCGGAATATCTGTGCCTATCGGCAAATAAACATTCTCAATACTTCATCGTGATCGTTTAATTTACTTAAACACTTCGCAGGATAATTTTTTAAAACTGGCAGTTGCTAACAGGGACGCCTACTTGCTCAAACCGCTACAGAGCACTTACCAGCAATTACTGATCTTCTCTTATTTTGAATCAGTGCCGCTGTATTCTCAAGCCATTCATGTTCACTTCAAACAGAGACATTTCATGCAATCAGCTATCCAAACGGGCCTATAGGCACGAATACGGGCTATGTCAGCTTACGCCCAGGACAACATCAACTGGTTTTGATTTCTGCTTATACGGTTATTTTGTAATCATCACCTTCTGACTGGTTTCTCCATCTATGCTCTTGATGCGCACTACGTACATTCCAGCTGTTTGCTCAGCTAACTCGGTAAGTGGCAACAGGTTGTTTCCTTTATTCAGGTTTAATTTTATTCTTTTTATCTGCCTGCCGGTAACATCGGTGATATAGACGGTGGCTTCTGATTTAACGGAAGATTCCATTGAGATCCAAGCTTCTCTTACAACGGGGTTAGGGAAAACAACTGGTTTAGATTTGGCTAAAGTTCCGGTTCTTACCAGTACCGTATTGCTGTATTTAACCTGTTCTTTTTTGCCTACCACCCGCACGCGGTAAAAGGTAGTCGGGCTCGTTACTTTGCGTAAAAAACGCTGGGTGTAATCTGCCGATCCGATCACGGTAGAGGCTGGAACTGTCACCAGTTCTTTAAAGTTTACATTATCTGTGCTGTATTCGATGACGAAGAAATCCGCTTCTTCATTATTGGAAGCTGTCCATTTTACGTCGGTCTCTTTTCCTACATTGAAGGCAGTGAGATTTCTCACATCTACATTTAAAACAGCACAAACCGCATCATATAAAATGGTTACAGAATCCATCGCATATTGCGGACACTGAACGTGTAATTGTTGCTTTACATAATAGGTTCCGGGAGCATCAACTGTTATAGAAGTCCCTGTATTCGAGCCAACGATTGAACCGTTAATGGTACTCCAGGTGTACTGCGAGTTAGCATTTATATTATATACGCTGACGGTCGTTTGAGGCATGGTCTCACAAAAATATTTCGTGTAGGCATTGGCATCAACTGATGCATAATCAAACATTTTAAAAGGGGCAATAAAATCTTTTAACTCTGCGGTGAACGAGGTAGAAGAACGGGTTTTAACAAGCACCCTTCTAAATGGTGAACCGCAGGCATTATTAGAGAACTGCGCCGGTTCAATACCAAGTTTGGTAAGGTTAACCGCGAATTCCATGAACTGCTTTGGTTGGTAATCCGTAACGACGCTATTGTCTTCGCGTACGAGTGCAAAGGGACCAGCCCAGGTAGCGGTACCTGAAGATTGAATACCGGCGTAAAAGTCACCAGCTATTTTTGGAAGAATATTCGCATAACCAAACGTAGAACCTGAACCCGCTCCATCAAATAAACCACCCCATTTAAAAGTAACGGGCGTCATTGAAAGAGAGGCCTTGTTGATCCAGATCCTGGCTTCTACCAGGCTGATTCCAGCTGTTCCAAACTCGGCAGTGAAAATAATATCACCGGGAGTCAGGATGTTTCCACCCGCATCAAAAACCCAAGTGGTATGGCCCGCATCCGGGCCATACCCGCTGAAGCTTAAGGTTGAACGGTTAAAAGAAATATCGGTCTGGTAGAGCTCGAAATCAAAATAGCGGCTACCGGTTGTATTTTCAATGGAAACAGCCGAGAACATCCACAAAGAGTCGGTTGCATTTGGGCCGGCACGACGTACGTGAGTAAACGCATCTAACACATCATTTTTATCTGGAATACCCTGCGAAACAGGAGCACTCCAGGTTGATGGAGACATACCATTTTTATTACTTCCTGACGCGAAAACCGTTGAATCATCCCCGTGAAAATCTCTATGATAAATTGCATCTAATACCAACCTGTTGTTCACTAAACTGTATGGTGCCGGGCGCATTAGCCGATAAAACGATTTCATTCTTGTTGCGGGAGTTGAATAATACTCCGCAACAATTGCTGCTGCCCCGGTGGTGTCAATGATGGCCTGGCCAGTACCGACATATCCACGTCCGAACCAATCATCAACCGCGGGTTGAGGAAGGCCTTTGTAGAAATTAGCGGCAAGATCAGCTTCAATACCAAAGTTTGCCTTGGTGATTGCTACTGTTACCTGGGAGTGCACCAGTTGACTGCACAGTACGAAAACAAGCGGTAGAAGTTTTTTCATAGGATCTCATTAGGATGAGTGATGGTAAACGAAAAAAACCGTCATTATTTAATGACAGCACTAAAAAACGGCGAAACTTCATAGCCACGTGTATTAGCCATAAATGCTACAACACGATAGCTGATCACGCCTGGTAAAACGGTCTTGTCTGTATGACGATACACGTTTTGACGACGACTTGCTTCTACACTACCCACAGTGTACCAGTTTGAATATTCGTCATTTGGGTCTTCGTAAGTGCTCTGCACTTCAAAACGCTCGACCAAAGCGTTGGTTCCCATGTTCCATTGAACATTGTAGCCAGCTCCTAATTTGTGTCCACGTACAAAACTAAAAACAACTGGTTCTGTTTTTGTTTGTGAATGCATTGGATTACGGAAGGATTGGGCCTCAACGGAACTTAAATTGCTTGCTCCGAAAAAGAGGGCGCAGAGAATCGCGATTTTCATATATATCTGGTTTTTGGTTACGGATCCTTGACATGCTTGTGAAAACAAGTCAACTAACATTTAAACGACTAACAAATTCACTCTGAACACTGATTGTTTTTAAAAACCGGTGTCCTGGTCGGAGGAATATTTCAGTCGCTCGATTGTTTTTATGTCTGGACTGACCTTGCCTGGATATACGCCTATATAAACAGGTTTGGCTCTCGTTTTATTGTGTTCCGATGTCAGTATTTTCTTAATAACTTAATTTACAAGCATTTATACGGGCCGTTTTCGCACCCACTGAGAGTCGGCCTAACTAATTATCCCACCCTTATTATGGCGAAAGCAAAAATTATAACGCACGGAAATGATAGCCCCGCCATTCGTCAGCTCGACATGGTAGCGAAACTGATGGATGCGCAATTCAAGGTTCCGGGTACCGAAGTCAGGTTTGGCCTTGATGCAGTGATCGGGCTGATTCCAGGCTTGGGCGACCTTAGCACTTTCGCTATTTCCGGTTACATGCTGATAGTGATGAGCCAGAATGGAGCGAGTGGTTTCGTAATGGCCAGGATGTTATTAAACGTTCTCATTGATACCGTGTTTGGAATGATCCCCCTGATCGGCGACCTTTTCGATGTAGCTTTCAAATCTAATATGCGCAATATTCGCCTCATGCGTGAGCATTATGTAGAGGGCCGGCACCGGGGTGGCGCATGGAAGGTTGTACTGCCCTTTTTAATTTTGCTGGTAATTATCATCGGCGGTTCGCTCTGGCTGTTGTATAAATTTTTTGAATGGATCTTTTGACCATAAACGGGCCGGCGTTATCAATTCCATCAATGCGGTTGCCTTTCTAAAAAAATCAATTTAGCTTTTCGTTTTACAGGTATTTTGATAATTTTAGAATCATGAAAAAGGCTGTGCTTGCATGCTTCTCACTGTTAACTATCGGCACAGTACATGCCCAGAATTTTGGTGATATGAATGGGGTTGATGCCCGTGCCCTTACCATCCCTCCCGCGGAAACAGCCAGTACCACCACCATTGCCGGGTACATCAACAAACATTTCCCGACCGATCCCGAAAAAATAAGAGCCATCTATACCTGGGTCACTGCTAATATCCGGTACAACACGGACAGCATGTATGCAATTAACTGGGGCGCTGATGAGGACGTGAAAGTGACAGCCGCGTTGCGAAGGCGAAAAGGCGTTTGCGAAAATTATGCAGCGATCTTCACAGATATTGCGCAGAAAGCCGGGTTGACAGCATATTCTGTAACCGGGTATACGCGGCAATATAGCACCGTGGTCCGTACCGGACATGTTTGGTGTGCGGTCCGGCTAAATAAAGCGTGGTTTTTTTGTGATCCTACCTGGGATGAGGGTTTTCGCAATACACCCCGGTATTTCATGATCTCACCTGCTGAGTTCATTCAAACTCATTTTCCGTTTGACCCGTTGTGGCAACTTCTTCCTTCCACTGTTACTGAACGTGATTTCACTGCTGGGTTAACGGGTAGTAAAACAGCCAGTATTCAAGATCATGCAGACGATTCCGCACTCGCGTACCTGGCATTACCCGAAGCTGAGAAAAATGAAGCCGCTGCCTACCGCATGCAAGAAGCGGGTATAAAAAACGAGCTCCAAAAACACTGGCTCGCTTTCACAAAAATGAAAATTGCCATCGTCAATGGTGAAAACGACATGGAGTTATATAATTCCGCGGTGGCAGATCTAAACAAGGCGACAAATTTTTACAATGCCTTCGTCCAGTATCGAAACAATCATTTTATTCCACTTAAGGCAGAAGCTGAAATAAATGGAATGCTTCGGCCCGTCGCGATCCACATTTCCGCGGCCTGGGAAAAAGTAAAGGTCATCGGCAAGAAGGCGGATAACTTTCAATATGATACGGGCGGTTTATCCGAACGGCTGGTTCGACTCACCGGACAGGCGCAACGCCAAAAGGACTTTTTAAAACGATATTTTGCAGTAAGCCCCGCCGAGCGGGACAAACTTTTTTATCGTTCCTCCGGCCAATAAGTTCAGGCCATCTTTTTAATTCCTCAGATATTTCTTTCCCGGTAAATTTTGCCCGATTATTGAGTAACAGAGTGCGGACAGCTTTTTAACCGGAACATATCTCGGATCTTGTTCTCACCACATTTTTAAGATTTTATGGCAGACGATCAGAAAGAATCTACAGCCGATGTCGTGGTGATAGGCGCAGGCATCATGAGCGCTACGCTTGGGCTTATGTTGAAAGAACTTCAACCGGGCATCAGTATTCAAATTTTTGAAAGGCTTGATCGCGTTGCCGCGGAAAGTTCTGATGCCTGGAATAATGCCGGGACAGGTCATTCTGCCTTTTGCGAATTGAATTACACTCCTGAAAAAGAGGATGGCAGCATCGATTGCACCAAGGCCGTTGCCATTTTAGAAGCTTTTGAAAAGAGCCGGCAATTTTGGGCCTGGCTTGTGGAAGAGAAAATTGTTCCCCCTGGATTTATCAAGAGCATCCCGCATATGAGTTTTGTGTGGGGAGATGAAAATGTTGAATTCTTAAGGAAACGACACCAGGCATTAACTGCTTACTATCCGTTCAGGGAAATGCAATATGCTGAAGATCCGAAGCAACTCGCTGAATGGATGCCAATCGTTATGGAAGGCCGTGACCCAGTCCAGAAACTGGCCGCAACGCGTATGATGGCCGGCACGGATGTGGATTTTGGTATCCTGACACGCGGCCTGGTTGAACACCTCGACAAACAAGCAAGTGTCGACATTCACCTTAATCATGAAGTAAGAGACATCAGTCGGAACGATGATCATAGTTGGAAAGTCCAGGTGAAGGACCGGGCTTCAGGTGATAAAAAAGATGTGCATGCAAAATTTGTGTTTATTGGCGCAGGCGGCGGATCACTTTCTATCTTAGAAAAATCGGATATTCCAGAAGGCCGTGGCTTTGGCGGATTCCCGGTGAGTGGTCAATGGTTGCGCTGCACGAATAAGGAAGTGATCAACAGGCACCACGCTAAGGTGTATGGAAAAGCTTCTGTGGGAGCACCGCCCATGTCGGTGCCTCACCTTGATACCAGGATGATCGATGGCGAGCGGGCATTATTGTTTGGCCCTTACGCCGGGTTTAGTACAAAATTTTTGAAGAATGGTTCTTTTATGGATCTGCCGAAGAGTATCAAATTCAGTAATATTATCCCGATGATGAAAGTCGGCCTTGATAATATTCCGCTCACTAAATATTTAATTCACGAAGTACGGCAAAGCCCTGAGGATAAATTGCGCGCCTTGCAACAATACCTACCTTCTGCTGAAATGAAAGATTGGGAGTTAGAGATCGCCGGTCAGCGTGTGCAGGTAATTAAAAAAGATAAAGAAGAAGGTGGGGTGCTTGAATTTGGAACCGAGGTGGTCACTGCAGCCGACGGATCCCTCGCGGCCTTGCTTGGTGCGTCGCCGGGGGCATCCACTGCCGTAGCGA
>JAURWD010000294.1 GCA_030655145.1 Ferruginibacter sp. | reverse complement strand
CTAAATTGAAAGAAATACTTGGGCTGTGAAAAGTTTTCCAATCTCATAACTAAGAGAGCGTGTCAATGCACCAACTTCGCGGCACAATAAGTGAAGTATGGAACAATTACCCTATTTATTTAACAGGCTGGTAGCTGACCGCAGGTCTGTTTTTCCCGTTCAATTTGACACCTCCCGAAAAGTTGCCGATGATATCATCGAACAGGTATTGATCAATGCTACCTGGGCACCAAATCACGGACAGTCAGAACCCTGGTTCTTCAAGGTTTTTACGGGCAAGGGACTTGAACGCTTTGCGGAAATACAAAGCAGGTTATATGCGGCTCATGCCGGCAGCCAATTTAAAAAAGACAAGTTCGAAAAATTACTGGCCACCCCATTGTTGGCTTCCCACGTTATTTCTATAGGTATGAAAAGAACAACGACTAAGCAGATCCCGGAGATCGAGGATGTGGAAGCGGTCGCCTGCGCTGTGCAAAATATTTATCTATCTGTTCAGGCGTATGGCCTTGGTGGTTACTGGACTAGTGGGGGTGTGACTTATTTCGAGCAGGCCAAAGAACATTTTGGACTGGGTGAGCAGGACCGGTTGCTTGGGTTCTTTTACATCGGTCATGTCAAGATACCATCACCATCCGCGAAGCGGGCTTCAATAGAACAAAAAACCGAGTGGGTTCGGGAATAGACGGTTGAAATAGAATATAAATGGGGCACGGGTTAAAATCGAAATTGGGTGCTGAAGATTTTGCACCATTATATTTCTTACTGAAATTTTAAAATTGATTTCGGCTATCCTATAAAAACATACCCCACACGCGTTGCTGTCCATAACTTCCCCAGTCTTTGGTGGCTTGTTCCACGGTACCTTTTAACTCTCTTGCTTTTTTCTGCTTGCCTCTTTTTGGTGCCACGATGACTTTGTCATCAACACCAGCCACCTGCACCTTGGTTGCTATCCAACTCGAAAACATCCGCGGGATGGTAACACCCAGGATCATACCCGGCAATCCATTCAGGCTCATCGGGCCTCCGCTTACGGTAATTTCATCCGTGTAAAAAGCAAATACATACACGCTGTCGAACAGGATGCCCACGGCTTTGCGGCAATTAAAACCAGCGATCTCCCGGTTTTCGTTCGTGATCTTCCATTTGATATTCATCAAACTGTCTTTCAGTAGGTAGCTATCACCAAACACATTTTTTTGTTGGGTGAAGCTTTCAGCATTGTAATCGTTAAACCAGATATTGTCTTCCTCGTTATTAGAAAACCAACTTGGAACTTTCACCACATCGCCTGAACGACTATATTGATAAAGTGACTGATCCTGCGTAAACGTCAGGTTGTAAAATGAAGTAGACAGTTTAGGGATCTTGTCCTTCATCATGTCGGCCCACATGCCTTCGCCCATTGATTTGTGGATGTTCACTTTTACTTCGTATTCGATCATTCCCTTGCTGATAAACACCTGCGAAAAAGCCGGGACAGATACCACAAGAAATGCTATGATAAGTAATTTTTTCATGGTTGAATATTTTAGAATCCTGATGTTGGTTTTGCTCCGCTGCTGTTAAAGTTCCAGGTTACAGTCATCATCCAGTAACGGCGCATGGTATTATAATAGGTTTCGGTAAAGCTTGAGCTGTTGAAATTTCTTTGGAAGCCACGATTTTGATTCAGGATATCATTCACTCCAAACTCGGCCTCCAATTTATTATCCATAAACTTTTTCTTTAACGAAGCATTCCACAAAACATAATTATTGTTTGCCGGGAAGCGGGGATCCTTTTGACGCACTTCGATATTCATGTCGGTGTTGATCTCAAACTTCAAAGGCAAATTCACGCTTCCGTTGATCCAGCTGCTAAACTGCCAATAGTCGATGTTGGCGCTGGCATTTAAATCAGAGGTAGAATGATTGAAAGAATAATTCGGGCGGATCTCAAAATTGTATTTATTATCAACGTATTTCCCCACACCAAGGCCCAGGCCATAGCTCGTTGTTTTGTTGATGTTCTTATTATTATTTACAAAGTCAATGTTTTGTGAGTTGTTGATGTTCGGGGTAAAGCTCAACCTCAATCCACTCCCTTTTAATTTCAAACTATAGTCAAGGTAAAATGAAAGATTCCGCACACCGTCCGCATTCACTGTTTTGTACCTGCGCACACCCGTCGAATCGATGGTGCTTGATTGCACAAATGCATTGTTGGTTGTAGAATACTGCAGGTTACTCCACATACCCTGTTCTTTCAAAACATTATAAAAGTTATAGGACACATTGAAGTTGTGCCGGAATGACTGGTCGAGGTTGGGGTTACCCTCAAAAATATTTAAAGGATCCGTGTTGTCTTTAATTGGCTGTAATTGCTCCAGGCTTGGTGCTGTCGCAGATCCATTGTAGTTGAGGCGGAAATTTTTATTGCCATTCATTTTATAAGAGAACATCGCAGTAGGAAAATAATTCACGAAGTTGTACATATACTCAGTATTCTGCGACAGGTTCTTTTGTTTGAAGCGATTGAATGCAACCGAACTACCGATCGCATAATTCAATTTCTTTTTATTGTAGCGAAAATTAATACCGGGGCGATTTACTAACCGGTCGAACTCAAACCGGTTCGATAAAGAGTCAACCACGTCAAGGTATTTACCAGAGTTGTCTTTTTGGCGGCTCAAGCGATTATTTGCATTACTGTTTTTGCTGATAGCATAACTAAACTCCATGAATGCATCCTTAAACAGCGGTTCCGTGTAGGCAAGCTTCGAGTTCCAACCTGTATTTTCATTATCACGCAGGTTTTCCTGGTCGATGGTGTCGCGACGGATCATTTGACCGCCTTTGTAGTAGCCATTATACGAAAGCAGGAAGCCATCATTTTTAGATTCATTCCAGTTGAAATCAGAATTCAACGAAAGCGTGCGGAAGGGCTTTTTAAATTTATGTTTCCAAAGCAGGGTGCCATTTATAGCATTGTTGTCAGCCGTGTTGGTGGTGTTGCGATTGCTGTTGTTAATGAAATCTCCGTTATTAGCCAGCGCTGCAGACATGTACTCGCTGCTGCTTTGGGTCTTGCTGTTATTCGCTTTAGCTGTCCACTTAATGGTATTGAAAGAATCCAGCATTACTTCGTAAGTCAGGTTGAAGGCATGTTTGGTGCGGCTGCTGTAAGTTTTGTTGCTGCTGTTGTTAGTCCAGCTGGTATCCGGTAAAAATATCTTTGAAAAAACGGTTGTGTTACCCAAAGAGTTTACTTTATTGTATTTATAACCCGAATTCAAACTGATCTTATTGTTGTTGTATTTGTCACTGTAATGCAGGCCGCCATTCCAACTCCTGGGAATACCGTTCCTGCCTCCACGATAATTGTCTTCGCCATCGCCGCCACCGAAGAAGTAAATGTCCCCGTTATCCTCAACACTCATCATATCGCCCATACCACCGCCATAATTGTTCTGATCCTGCCAATCTAAGTTTGTCTGGCCCGTATTGCTCATAATGCCATAGCCGGCAAGTTTTCTTTTCGCTTTGAAAGCGTTCAGCATCGCGGTGTTATTGTAATTGGCCGGAAGCCCGCCACTGCCGGATACCTTGCCGAAATATCCTTTCTTCTTATCGTCCTTCAATTTGAGATTGATGGTTTTGTCTTTCACCCCATCGTCGATGCCGGTAAAAGCAGCCTGGTCACTTTTTTTGTCAAATACCTGCACCTTATCCACGGCATCTGCACGCAGATTTTTTACGGCTATGCCGGGATCGTCACCAAAAAATTCTTCACCATCCACCAGCACCTTGGTCACTTTTTCCCCCATGGCTGTGATCGTTCCATTTTTATCTACCTGTATACCCGGAAGTTTGCGCAGTAACTCTTCTACGTTCGAGTTTGCCTTTACCTGGAAACTGTCCGCATTGTATTCTGTGGTATCACCTTTGATCTTTATGGGGGAGCCACTCTTTACGATAACTTCCTGCAGGAGCTGACTTTTAGAAATAAATGGAATTTGTTTCAGATCGAGATTTCCCTCTTTTACGGCGATACTGTCGAGGAAGTTGGCATAGTAAGGGTGGGTGATCATCAGGATGTAACTCCCTGATTTCGCATTTTTGAATTCAAACTTACCTTCAGGATTCGTCCGGGTAAATTTGTATAAGATTGAGTCACCGGGGATCAACAATGCCACGACCGCATTGCTGATATTTTTTTTACCGGCAGTATCTACAATTTTGCCGGTGATATTTTGGGCAGACGAAAACAGACCAGAGAACATCAGAGTTGCAAGAAGCAACACAGTTAGTTTTGACATTAGGTGGGGGCTAATTGTTTGGTAATGTGATTAGAAAAATTAAATATATTTTTAAAATTCTATCGCAGTAATAAAGAAAAGTTAAACAAAGGTTATACTTTAACCTGATGCGGTGACTTCACAATTCCATAAAAGGCTGCTGCGTTCAAACAACGGTAAAAAGCCGATAAAATTTCACAGCAAACAAATTGACCCGCGAGGGGAAAGGTATCCTGCCCAGGCAAATGAACTGGTGGAGAAATGGCAGGTTCGATTGTGAATGAAATATTAGCCCCCGAGAAACGTTCTTAGTCATTACACAAAGCATGATTGTATGATAAAAGCCATTTTCATTGCCGGGACTATCCTGGTTTGCGCCAAGGTTTCGGGTCAAACCGATAGTGCTGCTGTTTATTTCCAGAAAGGAATGGAGGAATCTGCGGCCCGCCGCTTTCTTACCGCCTCTAAAGCATTCGATAAAGCTTCTCAATTCAATCCGAAAATGAAAGAGGCCTGGCTGCAGAATGGACAAGCCAACCTGGAAATGCGCAAGACCGATGTGGCGAAAGGACATTTCACAAAACTCTATGACCTGGAGCCAACAAACCAGGTGGCAATAAAGGAATTGGCCTCGCTGTATTATGACTATCGCCAATTTCAAAAAGCAATTGAATTTGCCAAGAAGTGTACCGGCTGCGAAAAGTCTCCAAAGATCATCGCCATGAGCAGTTACCATTTAGAAGATTATGCTACAGCGATAAAAGGCTTGACGCAGGTGGTGGCGCAGAACCCGTCTGATGCGGAGGCGACGTATACAATAGGCCGTGCCTATCTTGACATGGAAGACTACAAAGCAGCAGTTCCCTGGTATAACAAAGCAATTGCGCTTGATCCCGAGAAAAATAGCTGGGCCTACGAATTGGGCTTATTGTATTATAATCAAAATGATTTTAAAAACGCGGTCAGTCTTTTTTCCAAGGCTAACGCGGCCGGTTACCCGCAAAGTAGCGACTACCTCGAAAACCTTGGTTACGCCTATATCTACAGTGGCGAGTTTGAAAAAGGAGAGAAGTTGTTACTGGCAATTTTAGCCAAGAAGCCCGGCAGCAAAGACATTCTTCGCGACATTGCTGAAGCCTACTATGCGCAGAAGTTATATGATAAGTCCTTAGAGTTTTGCCAGAAACTGCTCGAGCTGGACGCCAAAGATGCCTCCGCACTTTACCAGGCAGGACTTTGTTTCCAGAAAAAAGGACAGAAAGACAAAGGGCAGGCGATGTGTGACAAAGCCATCGAAATGGATCCTTCACTCGCAAGCAAACGACAAAAAAACATGTCGATGGGGCTTTAGAAAAGAGCTTATCCACTAGTTATATTTCGAAGAAGATTCTCCTTCTGGTCAACTGGGTAAGAAGCCTTTTTTTTAATAATCGCGTTGATTATCCCGAGGTCTTTAATGATTTTTTCCGGCAAAAGTTTTTTCTCCTGCCTTGATCGCCATTGGTGCAAAGTTTTCGCGTGGCGGCAATGGGCAATGATACCCTGGCGCATATGCGCAGTAAGGGTTGTAGGCTTTATTGAAATCAACAGTAAGCCTGTTATTTTTAATATCCGTTATTAATAGATCGATGTAACGGCCTGCTGCATAAGTCAGATCCCCGGTTGTATTATCTGTAAAAGGAATAAAGAGATAATCTTTATAAGTGGTGTAGCGCAGCTTTTTTGACTGGTAGATAAATAATTCCAAAACAGTATCCCGCAGGGCGAAACTTACCTTTCCGTACTTAAAATAATCCTGTGTTGTACCAGCCGAGGTCTTCATGGAAAATCCAATGGTGTCGGTAATTTTTTCAAACGAAGCTGAAACGCGGTAGGTGCTGTCCAGTGGGAAAAACCTGAAGAGGCTTTTATCTTTTCCTTTTACCACTTCGTGCCGCATGATATAATCAGCGCGAAAGGCCCGAACCTGTTTTAAATAATTGGCCTGGCTGTAAGATGTGGCTGAGCAGCAAACAATAATAAATGCAATAACAAGAGGTGCAGTTTTCATCGCGTCAAAATTAAGAACAATCTGTCGGAAGAAGACAGCCCGGCGATTCGGCTTATGATTTTAGGGTGGGGGAGAGTTTAGGTGTATTCTATCCGGCGGTGTGGTGCAAACGCTTCAATTTTTTCTTTTAGTTCTGCCGGCCGGTAGGGCTTCAATACATAGCCATCAAAACCAGCATCGGCAAGAAACTCGTCCATGTTTTCCAGCAGCGAAGCTGTAAAGGCAAGGACCGGCGTTGTGGTATCTGTAGTTCGAAGTATTTTAATGGCAGTGTAACCATCCATTTCCGGCATTTCCAGGTCCATGAGAATGAGATCGAAACGATGATACTTCAATATCTCCAACGCATGTACGCCGTTGCCGGCTTCTTTGATCTGAACTTCCCATTTCTTCAGAAAGCTCTTTAAGATCTTTGCGTTGATCTCGTTGTCTTCTACGATCAGGATCTTGATGCCCCGGATATCAACTGCTTCCTCGCGGGGCGCTCGTTCGAGCGGACGAAGTACCTGTTTGCCTGGTTCAAAACTCAGCGTAAAATAAAACCGGGAGCCCTGGTTCATTTCACTTTCAACTTCGAGCTTACCGCCAAAAATGGCAACTAACTTTTCGCTGATCGTGAGCCCGAGTCCTGTACCTCCAAACCTGCGGCTTAGTTCGGCTGCATGCACCTGTGAAAAACCCTGGAAGATCTCCAATTGCTTTTCCGGGGGGATACCGATGCCTGTATCTTTTACTTCGAAAGCGATCGTGATTTTATCCGGCTGGTTTTCAACCAGGTGTACTCCGAGGGTTACACTTCCCTGTAGGGTGAACTTGAGTGCATTGGAAAGCAGGTTCGTCAAGACCTGGCTGAGTTTTACTTCATCGCTTAAGATGCTTACCTGGTCGAGTTCAGGACTTTGATCTATAACAAGGTTGATCTCCTTGTGTTTAAACTGGTATTGAAAAGAAGCGGCGACATTGTCGATGCATTGCTTCACATTGAATCCCTGTTTTTTCAGATCCGTTTTACCTGCGTCAATTTTGCTGAAATCAAGAATGTCGTTGATTATGCCGAGCATATGCTCGGATGAATATAATAATACGTCAATGTGTTTTTGCAGATCCTCCGTTAGGTTTGGCTCCGCCTTTATGAGGTTTGATGTACCGATGATACCATTTAGGGGTGTACGCAGTTCATGACTCATGCTGCTTAAAAATCTTGCTTTTGCCCTGCCCGCTTTTTCAACACTTTCTTTGTAGATCATCAATTCCTGCTCTGCCTGCTTGGTATGGGTAATGTCACGAATGCTTAGTATCTGGAATTTGATCTCGTCGCGGAAATAAACGACGCTTTTTACGTAGCTGAAAAACTTTGTTTTCTTGTGCGTAGTAAAGGCAGCTTCTCCGTGCCAATAGTCAGGCACATTGTCCATCATGAGGTCTTTGTTTGGACTGTCTTCCGCCAGGTAGCGCATCATCACCTGGGTAATGTAAAGATTCTTTAATTCTGTTTCGGCCGGAATTTCAAAAAGCCCGATCATTCTTTTGTTATAGTCAACTACTTCCCGGGTTTCACAATTATAGATCACGTAGGCATCCAGGTAAGATTGAAAAAGCGCCTCGTGAAATTCTTTGCGTCCTTCGGTTAATAAGAGATAAGCTTGTAAAGCAAAGATGTTCTTCACCAGTAGCGCTGACAGAACGATCGAGCTTACAAACCGGAAAGTCATTGTTTCATTTACCAACAGGAAAGTCTGTCGCGGATCAGAAACCGCATAGTTGATCGTGAGCGCCATCAGGTAAACCAGGGTGATGATGATAAAATACCAAAAGCGCTTTACATTATTCCTGTTTGCCGTGGCGAGGAAATACACAACACTGGCGGGGAAATAAT
>JAURWD010000274.1 GCA_030655145.1 Ferruginibacter sp. | reverse complement strand
TACGTGGCGCCACGTAATGAAGTAGAAGAAAAGCTGGCGTTGACCTGGCAGGAACTGTTGCAGGTAGAGCGTGTAGGCGTTAACGATAACTTCTTTGAACTGGGCGGTCATTCCTTAATGGCAGTTCGGTTGATCTCTGCGATCCGCAAGGTGTTTGCAGTGGAGCTGCCCATCGGGGAGATCTTTAACCATCCTACAGTAGCCACGCTGGCAGAACAACTGTTCAACCAGGCCTACGCCACGGTGTTGCCGGTGATAGAGAGATCGGCCCCTCGTCCTGAACGTATTCCATTATCGTTTAGCCAGGAGCGTTTATGGTTCATCGACCAGTTGGCGGGTAGCCGGCAGTATCATGTTCCGGCTGTATTGCGGTTACGCGGCCCGTTGAATGTGGCGGCGCTGGAGTATGCATTACAGCAAACCGTTGAGCGGCATGAAGTGCTGAGAACGGTTTACCTCCAGGAAGCAGGACAGCCATACCAGCACGTTCGCGAGGTCACGGATTGGCAGTTACAACATGTAGATGCCAGTGAATATGAAAATGACGAAGCATTGCAAGCCGACATCCGCCAACTGATCAATAAAACATTTGACCTCGCTGAGGATTTCATGCTGCGGGCCGCGGTCATTCGTATCAATGCTGATGAGCACATCCTCGTTGTGACCCTGCATCATATTGCCTCTGATGGCTGGTCCAGGTCCATCTTAGTGAATGATTTCACCGCGTTCTATGCAGCCTTCGAGGCAGACAGGCCTGCCGCATTGCCACTGCTTCCGGTTCAGTATGCGGATTTTGCCAACTGGCAACGGACTTATTTGGAGGGTGTAGTGTTAGAAGAAAAACTCAGATTCTGGAAAAATAAACTCCAGGCTGTGCCTGCGCTTCAGCTGCCAACGGACTACCCAAGACCTGCGATTCAACGCACGAAGGGCGCCCTCCATGCCTTCCAGTTGAGCAAGGAACTTGCGGAAAAATTACAAGCCTTGGCTCAGCAGTACAATGCAACCATGTTCATGACGCTGATGAGCGCCTTTAAGGTGTTGCTATATCGCTATTCAGGACAAACCGATGTTTGCGTTGGTACACCGGTAGCAGGGCGGCAACAACAAGAGGTTGAAAAGCTGATCGGTTTCTTTGTCAATACCCTTGCCTTACGCACCCAGTTGAATCCGACATCTTCCTTTATGGATCTACTCCAGGAAGAACGCCTGAGCACACTGGAGGCCTTCAGTAACCAGGAACTTCCTTTCGAGAAAGTAGTGGAAGTGGTCGTGAAGGAACGGGATATGAGCCGCAGCCCGATCTTCCAGGTGATGTTCGTGCTGCTTAACACTCCACAAGTACCGGAACTGGTTATGAACGAGATCCAGTTCTCCCGCGTACAACACACGCATACTACCAGCTTATTCGACCTGACCTTATTCATCACCGAAACCCCGCAAGGACTAAATTGTTCCATCGAATATTGCTCAGATTTATTTTCACCCGCCACCATTGAAAGGTTTGCAGGTCATTTCGATATTTTGTTACAAGGCATCGTGACTGACCCCGCAGTCCCGATAGCGAGGCTTCCCTTCCTTGCACCGCAAGAAGTCATTCAAGTTCAACACGAATTTAATTCGACCGCCATTCGTTTTCCAGCCGATACATCTGTGATCGGTCTTTTCGAACAACAAGCTAAGGATACGCCGGATTTCACGGCCTTGGTTTTTGAAGGCAATTCGCTCACATATGATCAACTGAACCGCCAGGCAAATCAGCTTGCAAATTATTTGGTTGGCCAGGGATTAAAACCAGGTTCTTTTGTACCATTGAGCATGGAACGCGGCCTCGGAATGATTGTCTCGGTGCTTGCGATCCTGAAAGCTGGTGGCATATATGTGCCAGCCGATCCGGAATACCCGGCAGATCGGCTGCGTTACATGCTCGAGGACACAGCTGCAAGCCTCGTATTATCTACCAGGCAAAGCGCAGCGAAACTCCCGGTATTGCAAGCTGTCCAGGTGATCTACACAGACGGAGAAGATCGCGAATTTATCAGCCAGCAACCTGAGACCGGGCTACACATCACGTTGCCGGAAGATCACCTCATATACCTTTTGTATACGTCCGGATCAACGGGACGTCCGAAAGGAGTCAAGATGGGCGGAAAGGGAATGGTGAACTTGCTGAACTGGCAAGAAAAACAATTTAGTAATCACCAGAGACGCGTATTGCAGTTCGCAAGCTTGAATTTTGACGTGAGTTTCCAGGAGATTTTTTCTACCCTTTGTTTTGGTAGCACCTTATTCCTCATTAAGGAAGATCGGCGTCGTGATATGCGTGCTTTATTGTACGACATCAAACAACAACAACTCACACATTTATTCATTCCATACATCGTCTTAAAAACATTGGTGGAATCTATTGAAGAGAGAGATTACGAAGCTTTTTCTCTGGAAGAAATTATTGTGGCAGGCGAGCAATTGAAATTAACAGATGATATAAAAGCGCTCCAACAAAAAACAGGTCTTGCCATCATCAACGAATATGGACCGACCGAAGCACATGTGGTTTCGAGTTATCGTATACCCGCAGAAGGAACATGGCCCGCACTACCGCCAATTGGTAAGCCAATCGACAATACAATGCTGTACATCCTCGATGGGCAACAGCAACTGGTGCCTGTCGGCGTACCGGGTGAGCTATGCATCGGTGGTGTGCAGGTAGCAGCTGGTTATCACAACCTCCCGCAATTAACGGCAGAAAAATTTGGAACAGATCAGTTTAACCCCGGAGGTCGGCTGTACAAAACCGGTGACCTGGCCCGCTGGTTAGAAGATGGCAACATTGAATATCTCGGTCGCATCGATGACCAGGTCAAGATCCGTGGATACCGCGTTGAATTAGGTGAAATAGAAAGCGTGTTGCAGGCTTGCCCGGGAGTACAACAGGCAGCCGTACTCGCTAAAATAGATGAGTGGGGTGGCAAACGTCTCGTCGGTTATGTTGTAACGGAAGAAAATTTTGACAGGTCAGGAGTCGTAACCTGGTTGAAAAAGCAATTGCCCGATTACATGATTCCGAGCGTACTCATCGCACTCGACAGGTTGCCCGTAACGTCCAACGGTAAAGTAGACAGGAAAGCACTGCCGGAACCTGAAGCAGAACTGTTGCAACAGCAAAATTATACAGCGCCCCGTACCGCTACTGAACAAATGCTCGCTGATACCTGGCAGAGATTGCTACAGGTGGGCAGGGTAGGGATTGATGACAACTTTTTTGAACTCGGTGGACATTCGCTGCTCGCGATCCGGCTTGTGTATTTACTCAACAAAAATCTGAAGAACGAAATTTCCATCGGGGATGTGTTCATTCATCCAACCGTAGCCGGACTGGCTGCCTATATTGATCGCCAGGCCGTGGGTGCTGAGGAGGAAAAGATTCAAGACTTCAAATACCTGGTCCCTTTAAAAATTGGTTCTCCGCTTAAACCAACTTTGTACATTATTTGTGGGGGAGGTGGTACCGCGCTGCGGTTTAAGCGATTTGCCGGACTGCTGGACGATGACCAGAGTGTTTATTCTTTTCAACCACCGATCGGGGAAAAAGCAATGCAGGAATTTCCCGACAGCATTGAAAAATTTGCTGAAGTATTTATCAGTGAAATGATGGCAAGCAACCCGGATGGTCCGTACGCGTTATCTGGGCATTGTGTCGGCGGAGTGATTGCTTTTGAAATGGCGAAGCAACTGGAGGCGATGGGAAAAAAAGTGGTGTTGGTTGCCTTGTTTGATACCGTCATCCGCGAGCGCAAAAGACCGCAACGTGCATCTATTAAAAACCTCTATAACATTCCTGCGAAGACGAAAGAGGCGATGTCTAAAACGATCTTGAAATTCGATTTTGAAACATTCTTATTAAGAAAGCATACAGCAAAGGCCATCGGGTACAAAATGAAATACCTGTATTACCTGATGAACAATTTCAGATCGAAAAAAGCCCAGGAGCAGTTAAAGCAAGTAAGCTTCGAGATCTTTAATGAATCTGCAGATATGTATGTTGCAGCCACGAGAAAATACCGAATGTCTCCATACGAGCGTGAGCTGATCGTGTTCTATGCAAAGGAGCGATATTATTTTACCGATGTCAACAAGAACATCCGGTTTAAAAAAGTGAAGCTAAATGAGGTGGAAAGAAATATGTGGAAACGCTACGCTGCTGATATTACCATTTTTGATGTTGATGGCGATCACTCAGATATGTTTGAAGTTTCCCATGGCAACAAATTTGCAAAAATATTACAGGATCAAATCAATCACTCCATCTAAGCCAGTTGAGTTGGAATTGCTAACGAAATTCTCCTGCACGAATACACATTATGATAGGTAAGATCTGGAAGTTTATTTTTGATTCTAAAGGTGCACCGGATAAATCTTCCGAGTTGCTGACGCTGAAGGATCGTTTGGCGGCGTTTAAAAATCTGCCAAGGTTTTTCCGGCTTATCTGGAAAACCAGCCCGGGTCTCACCTTTGCAAATATGCTGCTGCGCATCATCCAGGCTGTATTACCATTTGGAATGCTGTTGACCGGCAAACTGATCATCGACCAGGTCGTCTTTTTAACCAGGGCCGGAAATGAAACACAATCCCACACACATCTCTGGACGCTGGTAGTGATAGAGTTCTGCCTGGTGATCACCATGACAGCCTTTACCAGGACAGTTCTACTGATCGATAATTTATTGGGAGAACTATTGGCGAACAAAACTTCCATGTTGCTGATGTCTCATGCTGCGACGCTCGATCTCGACCAGTTTGAAGACGCGGTATTTTATGATAAGCTTGAAAGAGCGCGCCAGCAAACAACCGGGCGCTCCGTGTTATTGTCGCAGGTGTTCAGCCAGGTGCAGGATTTTATTACCATCGGTTTTTTAGCTGGAGGCCTCGTCGTGTTCAACCCATGGCTGATCTTCGTGTTGCTTATTTCCATCATTCCATCCTTCCTCGGTGAATCTTATTTCAACACAAAGAACTATAACCTGTTGCGCAGCCAAACCGAAGGCAGGCGGCAGTTGGAGTACATCCGCTTGATGGGAAGCAGTGATGAATCCGCGAAAGAAATTCGGGTATTTGATCTATCCCGTTTTTTTATCCAGCGCTTTAAAAATATATCCACTAGTTTCTATCGTGCCACCCGTAATCTTGGCATTCGCAGGGCCATCCTCGGAACCTTGCTTTCTTTGCCTGGCTCCGTCGGCTATTACGTTGCCTTTGTTTTTATTATCCAGGGCGTGCTCGCCGGGACGCTCACCATCGGTGGCCTCACATTTATGATAGGTTCTATTCGACAATTGGGTGTGCTTTCACAAAACGTGATCAAAAGGGTAAGCCTGGTATCCCAGGGAGCTTTGTATTTGCGGGACTATTTCGATTTCTTCCAGATAAAATCGAAGATGAAAGTGAATCCACAAGCCCGGCCATTTCCCCGCCCAATACAGCAAGGTTTTACTTTTGAAAACGTTGGCTTCAAATACCTTCATTCGAACCGATGGGCAAACCGTAACCTCAATTTCACATTGAACGCCGGCGAAAAGCTCGCACTGGTAGGGGAAAACGGCGCAGGTAAAACTACCCTGGTAAAATTGCTTGTCAGGTTATACGAACCAACTGAAGGCCGCATCCTGCTGGACGGGCACGACCTGCGTGAATATGACCTTGCGGACCTGCGTGCGGAGATCGGGATCATCTTCCAGGATTTTTTGCGCTACCAGATGACGGCCACGGAAAATATAGCCATGGGCAATATCAGCCAGAAAGATAACAAGGCCCTCATCGTGCATTCCGCCAATCAAAGCCTGGCCAATACCATCATTGAGAGATTACCTAACAGTTACGACCAGGTGCTGGGAAGAAAATTTTCCGGCGGGGTTGAATTGTCGGGAGGTGAGTGGCAGAAGATCGCCCTCGCCCGTGCCTACATGCGGGATGCCCAGCTAATGGTATTGGATGAGCCAACGGCCGCCTTAGATGCACGTTCTGAGTACGAGGTTTTTCAACGGTTTTCCGAATTGACAAAAGACAAAACAGCGATGCTGATATCGCACAGGTTCTCAACCGTGCGCATGGCTAACCGCATCCTGGTGCTTGAAAAAGGCCAGATACTTGAAATTGGCAGTCACGAAGAGTTATTGGAAAAAGGTGGACGATACGCGGAGTTATTCCAGTTGCAGGCGATGGGCTACCGGTAATCGCTACACGAGTTTATGTTCGTAAGCGTATTTGATCAACCCGATCAGGCTATTTGTCCGGGTTTTCCTGAAGATGTTTTTACGATGAGTTTCTACTGTGCGTTCACTCAGAAACAAACGGTCTGCAATGGCTTTGTTGTTTAATTCTTTTTCGATCAGTTGAATGATCTCCACTTCCCTGACCGTTAGGTTGATCGCAATGTTTTCTTGCTTTAGCTGGCTGGCACGTGTCATTTCAGCCAACACTTCTTCACTGAAATAAATACCTCCACCCGCGATTTTTTCCAGGGCCCCAACCAACTCTTGTTTACCGATATTTTTCAGCACGTACCCCGCAATATTAGCGTCTTCGATCATCTTGTTTACAAGCTCACCCTGCCCGCTCATTGACAATGCGAGGATCTTAATGGTAGGGAATTTTTTGTGAACTTCCTTCGCCAGGTCGGCACCGTTCATAAGTGGCATCATCACATCAGTCAATAAAATGTCAACTGACTGCTCCCTGAGTTGCTCTAACATTTTCACCGGCTGCGTACTTTCAAGTTGCACCACAAACCGGTGATGGCCATCCAGCAAGGACTTGAGCCCATCAATTACGATCTGGTGATCATCAACAATTGCAAGTGAAATCGTGTCGGGAAACATTTATTAGTGTTTTACAAAATCATAACATGAACGGTTAGCCGAAATTAATGGGGCCAGGTTTTTTGTGAATTTAATTATTTCTCAGGACAAAGGCACATGAATGGCTACCAGTGTGCCCCGTCCAGGCTCCGAATCAAATTCTACCGTACCTTTTAAGTATTCTATGCGGGTACGAATATTTTTGAGCCCAATACCTTCTTCAAAATCTGCCATGCTTTTGTCAAATCCTTTACCGTCGTCCTCGATGGTTACCGAAATTCCATCCGCGTCTTTTATGAGGGCTATCTCCAGCCTGTTGGCTTCGGAATGTTTGATGACGTTGTTGACGCATTCCTGCAGCACCCTGTAGAGCACCGTTTCAATGTTTGTAGCGAGTCGTTCATTGAGTCCTTCGGTATGAAAATTAATGGTGAGGAGGCGACTATCAATTCTATCTAAAAATTCTTTCAATGCACTGGCGAGGCCGGATTTTAATAACGCGTTCGGCATCATCTGGTGGCTGATGCTCCTGATCTCCCGGCAACTATCGTCGACCAGGTCAATCATTTTTTCATAGGCCATTCTCTGTTGCGGCGAAGTAAACTGCAAGTCACTTTCAAACGCGGATAAGTTCATTTTTGCAACGCTCATCATTTGACCAACACCATCATGCAGATCTGCCGCGATCCTTTTTCTTTCATTTTCTTCCGCATGTAAAATTGCTTTTGTTGCGAGATCCTGCTGTACTATTACTTCGCGTTGCAGGTTCTTCTGTTGCTTGAGTTTGCTCCGGTGCAAATAGGAATATCCCAACAGTGTTCCAAGTACCAACAGCCCGGCAATACTCATGATCCAATAATTTTTTTGCGTCAGGTCAAATTGTTGCTGTTGGATCAATTTTTCTTTCTCCAGCGTTTTAAACTTTGTTTCGAGTTCCGCAAACTTTTCACCCAGCCCATCAGTGAATAGGGAATCCTTCGAGGCCGCGTATAGTTTAAATAACTCGAGAGATTTCTTGGGTTCACCTTGCTGCTCATATAGGTTCGCCAGTGCCAGGTAGATCTTGTTGATCTCTGGCTTACAGTTCACGGCTTGCTTGCCCATCGACAACCCACGCTCGAGCGTTATCACGGCACTGTCATACTTACCCTCTTGCAAAAAAGCTTCTCCGAGGTTATGCAGGCAGCTCACCATACCCTTCGTGTCACCCAGGCTGTCCCTAAGCGTAAACGCTTCGCGTATAAGCGGTACCGCGAGCTTCGTTTTCCCTTCCCGCAGGTGTTGGCTCCCCAGGTTGTTCAAGGCATTGGAGAGGTATTCTTTATCATTAAGATCGCGACTGATGCTGATGGCCTTGCCATAATAATCGGCAGAACGCTGGTGATCCTGCAGGTTGAGGTAATTGTTTGCGATGTTTACGTAAGAGCCAGCAAGGCCATATTTGTCGCCGATTTTTTCCTTGATCTTAATGGATCGTAGCTGGTATTCAATTGCCTTTTCGTAACGACCAAGATTTTGATGAATGATGCCGATGTTATTCAATGAGTAGGAGATACCCTGTTCGTTGGCCGCCTGTTCAAACAATGCCAACGCTTTTAATTGGTTTTCGAGCGCTTTATCGAATACACCTTGTTTCTGGTACACGATGCCGATCTTGTTGAAGATCTTCGCCTGTCCTGCTTCATCATTTAATGCTTTCCGCAAGGCTGCCGAGCGGTTGTATAGCAGGATGGCGGTGTCATAATTTTCCTGATCAAAAAAAATAATGCCCAGGTCGTTGTAAGCCTGGGCAATTCCTTTTTTATAATTTATTTTTTCAGCGAGCTGAATAGCTTCGTTACCTGCTTCGATTGCTTTGTCGCGGTCTACCAGCCGGTACTGCCAGGTGAGTTCGTTATACGTTTGTACTAGTTGGCTGTCAGTCTGAACTTTCGTAAGCGTTAAGAGGCTGTCTAGAATAGCTTTGTTTTTTTGAGCACCAGCAGGCGTAGAAAGGGCTGCAAAAATTGCCGGAAGGAAGATCCACAGGCTGATTTTTTTCATTCATAAAAAGTTAGAGGATAACAGTCGGTACAGGCCAGCTGAATTTAACTGAATCCTAGTACATCTTTCATGCTAAAGATACCTTTTTTGCCTTTTAAAAATTCTGCCGCGAGAACGGCCCCCGTAGCAAAACCCTTACGGTTATGCGCTGTATGAATGATCTCGATATCATCAATCGGAGATGAGTATTTCACTTTATGGGTGCCAGGTGCCGGATCAATGCGTTCACTGATGATTGCCAACTCGGTCGGCGTCGCAGCTAACTGGTTTACCCATTGTTTTTTTCTTCCAAGGTTTTCGAGAATTTGTTCGGCGAGCGTGATGGCCGTTCCGCTGGGGGCATCTCTTTTCTCCGTATGATGAATCTCTTCCATCGTAACATCATATTCTGCATGAGGGTCCATCAGGCGGGCAAGCAGGTTGTTTAGTTCAAAGAAAATATTCACGCCAACACTATAATTACTCGCGTACACCAACGAACCGCCGCTCGTTTCACACTCAGATTTTATTGTAGGCCACTGTTCGAGCCAGCCGGTACTGCCGCTTACCACCGGTATCCCTGCCGCCAGGCATTTTCGAATATTTTCAACGGCACTATGTGGACTTGTAAATTCAATGGCAACATCGCAGGTGGCTAAATTTTCGGGGGTAAATTGGTCGGCCGAGTCAATGTCGATTTTAAGTGCAATGGTGTGGCCTCTCTGCAATGCAATTTCTTCAATTGCCTTGCCCATTTTTCCATATCCAATCAATGCAATATTTAAGGTAGTCGCTCGGTTGTTTACACTATTGCCTGCTGCGTTCATAATTTCTTCGCTTGGTTTAGCAGGCAAAGATAATTATTTAGCTCTCTTGAATTTGCGGGAGTGAATGTCGAATACAAGACTGAGTCCTGTGGTGTTAGCCATGTCGCTTAAACCAGGCGTAATGTGAAAACTGATGTTGTCGCTCACATCAAATTCTTTCAGGTGGCCATCAATGGTTGCATCCACAACATTGAGCCCCCAGAAAAGAATAAAGAACAACACCGAGTAGTCAACGTTTTGACGGAAGAGGTCGCGGTTGGTACGCAAAGCCCCGGTTGATAAAACCTGGAACTTTGCTTCAATCAATTTATCGTTGGTAGTGTCTTTATCTGTGCGGTAAATGTAAGCAGCACGAAGAAGTTTGTAATTTTTTGTATTGTAGAAAAATACGCCAGCCGTGGTACCGAGGGCGCCGTAAACCAGGGGAAGTTTCCAATATTTTTTATTGTAGATCTGGCCCCAGCCAGGAATAATGGCGGAGCGAATGGTCGCAACCCGTGGATCGTGTTTTTTTTTGACCGGAGACGCAAGGGTGGTATCCGGTGTGGTCGTGCTCGCTTTAGGAACGGTATCTTTTACAACCTGTGCAAAAATTTGGTTATTGCCAAAAAACAAAAACAAAAAAGAAAATATAAACAGTGTTTTTTGCATCAACTTACTTTGATATTCAGCTTGTCTAACAACCCGTTCAATTCTTCCAGTGAATAATATTCGAACGTTACGGCTCCGTAGCCTTTTTTGTTATGCACCAGTTTAACTTTTGTGTTGTAGTGCGATGCTAAATTATCTTCTATCTTTTTAAATGCCGGTGGCAGTGCGGGTTTTACGGAATCTTTAACAGCGCCGCCGCCCGTGTACATGTTGCGAACAAGGTCTTCCGTTTGACGTACTGAAAGTGATTTGTTTTTGATCTCCGAAAAAATAAACAATTGTTTATCAACCATGTCTACGTTGATCAATGCTCTCGCGTGCCCCATGCTGATCACGTTTGTACGAACAGCTACCTGGATATCGGGTGGTAGTTTTAGCAAACGAATATAATTGGTGACAGTGCTTCTCTCTTTACCCATCCGTTCAGAAACCTGCTCCTGCGTGTAGTCGAGCTCATCCATCAACCTTTTGTAACTGAGTGCAATTTCAATGGCATTCAGGTTCTCGCGTTGTAAATTTTCAAGCAATGCCAGTTCCAGCAAGTCGGCATCGTTTGCCTGGCGGATGTAAACCGGCACGTCTTTGAGTCCGGCGATCTTTGCCGCCCTAAAACGACGTTCACCCGCGATCAACCGATACTTACCATTCGCCATTTTGCTTACGGTCAAGGGTTGAATGATATCATGCAACTTTAAGGAAGCCGCAAGTTCACTCAGGGCAGTCTCGTCAAAATCCTTCCTTGGCTGCTTTGGATTGATCTCAATTTCGTCTAACCCTACCCGGTTGGTGGCGGTGGTTTTTTCCACCACATCAGTTTTTAAACTTCCTGCAGTGCTTTTTAAGTCGGCATCAATATTTTGTAACAAGCTGCGGATGCCTTTGCCGAGTGCATCTTTTTTGTTTGGAGCGGGCATATTTTTATTTGGAACGTTCATTATTGAAATTATCGAGCTAAGCAAACAGCGGTTTCCGGCCGATGCTGGGTTAATGAGTCAGATCAAATCATGGAGCGAAACGGTATTTATTGCAGTACGCGGTCTTCCTGTTTGATCTTCGTGAGGTTGTTTTTCTGGAGAATCTCTTTGGCCAGGTTCAGGTAGTTTACCGCACCCTTGCTGTCCGCATCATAAAGTATAACCGGTTTGCCAAAACTAGGCGCTTCGCTCAACCGGGTATTCCGGTGTATGATGCTGCTAAAAACAATATCTTCAAAATGACGTCGTACCTCGGCCACCACCTGGTTGCACAAACGTAGACGGCCATCATACATGGTCATTAAGATACCTTCTATTTGTAATTCGGGATTCAACCTGTTCTGAACGATCTTGATCGTGTTTAGCAGCTTTCCCAAACCTTCCAATGCGAAAAACTCTGTCTGCACCGGCACAACCACGCTGTCAGAAGCAACAAGTGCATTCACCGTGATCAAACCAAGCGAAGGAGAGCAATCGATCACGATGAAATCGTATTCATCGCGAATTGGTTCCAGTATTTTTTTGAGAACGCCTTCCCGGTTAGGGTAGTTGATCATTTCGATCTCAGCGCCAACAAGGTCAATGTGCGAGGGAATAAGGTCAAGATTAGGTATGTCGGACTTCAATAAGATGTCTTTGGCTTGCGCCTCGTTCACCATACAATCGTAAAGGCTTTGCGTAATGTTGTGCAGGTCGAAACCGACACCGGTGGTGCTATTTGCCTGGGGATCAGCATCTACGAGCAAAGTTTTGTATTCAAGAACAGCTAAACTTGCTGCTAAATTGATTGCCGTCGTGGTTTTTCCTACTCCGCCTTTCTGGTTAGCTATTCCTATTATCCTTGCCATACATCCACCTGAGGTGATATTCTTTTTAAAAATTGATCGAAACTAGTTCTGTGACATTAACCAGCCTTACCGGCCGGGAGTTGGCAAAGGTACTGTTTGCAAGTCAAGTATAAACCACAATTTGGTCACACTGGTGGGCCGAATCTCACTGCTGCGGGCTGGTTAACTATACGGCGGGAGCGATTCTATATTATGACAGGTTGACAAATTTCAGGCTTCGGCATATCTTTGGGAACAATGCCGCTTCCTGGTTGTTGAGTTGCGCAGGCCATTAAAAAAACATACATGTATCTTATTATTTCAGGGACAAACAGGGTTGGCAGTACCACTTTAAAAGTTGCAAAGGAATACCAGCGGTTGTTACAAGAAAGATCTGTTGAGGCCGGCTTACTTTCCCTTGAAGGCGTTAACCTGCTCACCCGCGATGACAGCTTTATGAAAATTGAAAATGAGCTGATCATCCCTAATCATAATTACATCATCATTTCTCCCGAATACAATGGCAGTTTTCCTGGCGCCCTGAAATTGTTGTTTGACACCGGTAAATCCCATTCGCTCTGGTGGCATAAAAAAGCAATGCTTGTGGGGGTTTCAACCGGCAGGGCCGGGAATTTAAGAGGTATGGATCACCTGGCTGGCGTGCTCAATCACGTGAAAGTTACCGTGCTGCCAAACCAGCTTCCCATTTCAATGGTAGATAAATTAATGGATGAAGAAGGACATTTCACAGATCCCGGTACCCTGAAAGCCATCAACCAGCAACTCGACGATTTTCTCAAATGGACAGTGGCGCATAAACAGGCATAATTTTCTCTGTACAATATTTCCTTGCGAAAAAGCTTCGGACCGGGTTGATTAAGATTAATTTTACGCCCTCTTCCTGGCTCCGCCATCACCTTTAAACATATTTTCATGCGTTCACCTTCCGGTGCTTTAATTTTTGTACTCGTCATGTTAATCCTGGACACGTATATTTTCCAGGCTATCAGAACTGTTTCAAATGCCGCATCTCCAAAAACACGCACGATCATTTTCACCATTTACTGGACCATCACTTTCCTGGCTGTCATCGGGTTTTTAGTTTTTGCCTTTACCGATCAGCAACTGCTGCCGCGAAAAGTAAGGACATATTTATTTGCCATCGTGATCGGTTTATTCCTGGCGAAGATCACTTCTGTTATTTTCTTATTGATAGATGATGTACGGCGTATTGCGCAATGGGTAGCATCAAAATTATTTTATCGGAATACCGAAGGTGAAGTTGCAGGAGAAGGCATCTCCCGTTCAGTTTTTTTAAGCTGGCTTGGACTGGCTGTAGGTGGCGGATTATTCGGAAGTCTTATCTACGGTTTTGGTAACAAATACAAGTATGATGTTAAACGGGTGCAGTTAGCCTTTGATAACCTCCCCGCGGGTTTCAAGGGAATGCGCATTTTACACATCAGCGATATTCATAGCGGCAGCTTCACCAATAAAAAAGCCGTAACGCATGGTATTGAACAGATCATGAAACAGGAGGCGGACCTCATCTTGTTTACCGGTGACCTGGTGAATGATAAGGCTTCCGAAATGCGGGATTACCTGGATGTTTTCAATAAGCTGAAAGCGCCCATGGGTGTATATTCTACGTTAGGAAATCATGACTATGGTGATTACGTACAATGGCCTGTGGAAGGCGTAAGCAAGGAGCAAAATCTTGCCGATTTGAAAGACGTTCATGCGGCGATGGGTTGGCGCCTGCTGATGAACGAACACGTGGTGCTTGAAAAAAACGGCGACCAGATCGCTTTGCTTGGCATTGAGAACTGGAGTGCAAAAGCAAATTTTCCAAAACACGGTCGGATGGACCTGGCTCACAGTGGTACAGAAAAATACCCTTTTAAAATATTAATGAGTCATGATCCGAGTCATTGGGAGGCAGAAGTAAAACCAAAGTACAGCGATGTCGACTTGATGCTCAGCGGTCATACACATGGGATGCAGTTCGGGATCGATATCCCGGGATTTAAATGGAGCCCCGTTCAATATGTTTACAAGCAATGGGCAGGGCTGTATGGCGAAGCGCAAAAGCTGTATGTTAATCGCGGGTTTGGTTTCATCGGTTACCCTGGCCGCGTCGGCATCCTGCCGGAAATTACCGTACTCGAATTGGTATAGCCTTAAAAATCTAGAGGTCATAAAACGAAAAATGCCGGAACAATTTGTCCGGCATTTTTTATTAAACAGGTTGAGCTTATCTTTTCTCTCTCATTGGAATTCTTCTTCTTGCTTCGGTACGATCGCTTCTACCTTCATCAGAAGGTCTTTTGAATCCGCCGTCAGCTTCGTTCATTCTTACCAAACGGCCATTGTATTTTTTACCATCAAGGCTTTTGATCATTTTAGAAGCTGCATTTTTATCAACTTCAACCCACGCGTTCATTTCGCGAATATCTATCTTTCCGAGCACTTCTTTATTAAGACTGCTTTCATCAAGGATGAATTGTAAAAAGCTCGCTTTGTAAAAACCATCTTTCGTTCCAAGATTGATAAATAGCCTGCTATATCCATTATCACCGCGACTAAACGTTGGTCTTTCTCTTCTATCAGCTCCTTCTCTTGCATTACCAAATTCTCTTCTTTCACGAGAGTCGGTTTTAGCATTCAGGTCATCTGAATTTTCGTAATATTTCAGGAAATGACTGAACTCTAAGGCAGCTACTCTTTTAAGTACTTCATCCTTACTAACGTCAGCAAATTTAGTTTGCAGATCGGGTAGATAAGTTTCGTACTCTCCGTTTGAAATATCTGCCAGCATTAATTTATCCATGAAATGGAAGAACTGCTTACGGCAAACATCTTTACCACTTGGAATGTCCAGGCGATGAAATTGCGCGTTGATCATTTTTTCGATCGAGCGAATTTTATAAGACTCGCGGCTATGACAGATCGTAATACAGATACCGGTTTTTCCAGCACGTGCGGTACGGCCACTGCGGTGAGTGTACACTTCAATATCGTCAGGTAATTCGTAGTTGATCACGTGAGTGATCCCTTCCACATCGATGCCTCTTGCGGCAACGTCTGTAGCGATCAATAACTGGATGCTCTTATTACGAAAGCGGCCCATTACTTTATCACGTTGTTGTTGCGTAAGGTCACCATGTAAAGCTTCGATATCGTATCCTTCCCTAACAAGGCGTTCAGCGACATCCTGTGCATCAGCTTTTGTACGGGTAAAGATAACACCATACATACCCGGGTTAAAATCAACCAGGCGTTTTAAGGTGTCAAAGCGGCTATGCGCCGGCGTTATGAAGTATTGGTGATCGATGTTAACGTTAGCCGTATTCTTTTTACCCATGGTAACCTCGATAGGATTATCCATGAAGTTTTTAGAGATCGCCTTAACCGCTGCCGGCATGGTAGCGCTAAACAACCAGGTGCTTTCCTTCGCGATGGTATTTTTTAAAACAAAGTCGATGTCATCCCTGAAACCCATGTTCAGCATTTCATCAGCTTCATCTAATACAACGTATTTCACTTTCTGCAGATCGATCGCTTTTCTTTCGATCATATCAATTAACCTTCCTGGTGTAGCAACTACGATCTGGACTCCTTTGCGAAGTTCCCTGATCTGCATTACGATGGATGCACCACCATACACGGGTTCTACACTCAAACCTTTAACATGTTTCTTAAAGTTCATGAGGTCATTACAGATCTGCAAACAAAGTTCGCGTGTTGGGCAAATGATCAATGCCTGTGGATGACGTTGTGCTGTGTCGATGAGATGTAAAAGGGGTAAACCAAATGCTGCGGTTTTACCTGTTCCTGTTTGTGCGAGACCGACAAAATCGGTTGTTCCTGATAATAAGACCGGGATGGCTTTTTCCTGGATGGGAGTAGGGGTTTCAAAACCCATTTCCGTTACTGCCTGTACTAATTGTTCGTTTAAGCCTAAGGCTTCAAATGCATTCATGTAAATTTTTTTTGTGTTTACATGATATGCTCTTCCTGTTGTAACGCTACTTAAATCCTAAATGAAGTTTAAAGTAAATCCTATAATTCAACAGCCTTTTGGGCATTTCATGCAATACTCGTTATAAATAGTTTGCAAAAGTAGGCTATTAGATTTACATATCCCAATTAAATCTATAAATACAAAGACTTGTTAATGTGCAAACTATTGGCAATAAAACAGTCACCGCTGAACGTTTCTGGTTAAACCGCAGATTGTTTTTCCTGTCTACAAAGTGCTTGATTTTATTATTGGAACCCACACGACCCGAATGGTCTACATCCAATATCCTTTGAAAATTACCATATAGATTTAGTAAAACACAAGTGGTAAAGATCATTATTACATGTTGGAAGTAAATGCATACGATCAAGCCGAAACCAATCAATAATTATAACAAAATTTTTCATTTCGTTGGCATGTAACTTGAAATTATCCCGGCGAACAAAACCTCAAAACAAATTTTTATGAAGACGAAACTCCTAACCCTTGCATTGTCAATTTTTATTTTCTCCGCGGCTAATGCGCAATTTCATCTTGGTATCAAAGGTGGTGCGAACGTGAGTAAAATAACCGGTAAGTCATTTAAAGAAGAATTTAGTTCATCTTATCACCTCGGTGGTTTTGCGGAGATCGGGTTGGGCAGTAAGTTCTTTCTGCAGCCCGAGGTTTTATTCAATCAATTGCAACAAGATACGTCTTCACAATTCAAAGATATCTACCAGAATGTGTTGAGCAGCAATCGCTCAAACATCAAATTGAATTACCTCAGTGTTCCGATCCTCTTAAATTACAAGGCATCTAATTTTCTTTCTTTCCAGGTTGGTCCACAGTTTGGCGTGTTGATTGATCAGAATAAAAACTTGTTGGAAAACGGCCAGGAAGCTTTTAAGAAAGGAGATTTCAGCATGCTCGGCGGCGTTCAGTTGAAACTGGCAAGCTTTAGGGTCTATGGCCGTTACGCCCTCGGCTTAAGCAATATCAATGACATCGACAATAAAGACAAGTGGAAAAGTCAAAGCTTCCAGATTGGTGTTGGGATTGCAATCTTATAAACTTATTTCCTAATGATCGTTGGAATGCCATTACGGTTCCAACGTACGATCGCAGAAGGCTGGCTCATCTGTAAATCATCCTGGCGGTGTTGAACTATATAGTCAACACCGTTTTTTATTGCGACATCTATATCTGTAAAAACTGACGGTGCCGGGTAGGTGCTTATGTTGGCCGAGGTTGAAACAATGGCTCTTCCGAATTTTGAAACAAGCTCCTTGCAAAAAGGATCTTTCACAATCCGGATACCAATGGACCCGTCATCGCTGATGAGGTTTTTAGCAACGCCGGTAGCGCGGTCGTAGATCACCGTTGTGGGTTTCGAAACCCCCTTCATATAATCAAACACGCGGATATCGGGACGGCCAACGTAGGTAAGCAGGTCTTTATCATCTGCAACGAGGATAATCATGGATTTACTATTTTCCCTTTTCTTCAGCCGGTAGATTTTGTCCACCGCTCGACCGTTGGTCGCATCACAGCCGATGCCCCAGATCGTGTCTGTCGGGTATAAGATTAATCCACCGTTGTGGAGAACGCGAACAGACTGTTCAATATCCTCTTCGTATGTATTCATATTACTTCGTGTATACGTTCATGATAGCCCGGGCGTATTTATCCCGGGTAAATTGTTGGGCCTGTTCAAATCCTTTGTTTCGCAGGTCGGCAGCAAGTGCGGGATCAAGGATAATTTGTTTCATATGTTCCGCAAGTTGAAAGGTGTCGCCCGGTTCAAAATAGCAGGCCGCTTGCCCTGCTACCTCAGGTAAACTGGAAGTGTTGGTGCAGATCACCGGGAGGCCACTCCACAAGGCTTCTAAAATGGGCAGACCGAAACCTTCAAAAAGAGAAGGGTAGATCAACGCCAGCGCTTGCTGGTAAATTGCCGGGAAGTCATTTCCAGAAGTAAATGCGTCTTCCTGCGCAAGTGGCTTTTCGTTCAGGAATACGAGCAGGTGACTGAGCCCGGCTTTCTTCATAAACGCTTTCACGGTGGCTTTTTCTTTTTTTCCGTCACCGATAACCACAAGCGGAAGGTTGAGTTCAGTACGATTTGCCGCCATCGCCTGGCAGATGAGCAGCAGGTTTTTCCGCGGCGCAATGGCACTCACAAAAAGAAAATATTTATCCGGGAGATCATACCGTTTTTTGACTTCCAGTTTCTTTTGAACTGTTTGTTCAATTTCAAAAATGGGGTTACAACTTTGGTAACAGGTATGAATTTTTCCAGGCGCTACACCATAAATATTCACGAGGTCATCCCGCGTTTGTTTGCTAATGGCGATGATCGCGTCGGCGATCTTACAGGCCCGTTTTATTTTCCAACGATGCACGTAGCGTTCGTCAAAATTATAGGTGGCGGGAAAGCGCTCAAAAATAAGATCATGAATCGTCACCACTTTTTTCAGGGCAAGTTTCTCGATCCCAATAGGAAGTTCATTGCTTAGTCCGTGATACACGTCAGGCGCAGCCTCCTCAATTTCTTTCACCATCGCTTTGCGTCGCCATAAAGTCGGGAAGCGTTTGTGCAAGGCCTTCGTGGGAACGATCACCCTGACGTTATCCTCAACTGCGAGGGGGAACAAATTTGTTTGCCTTGGAGCAAACAGGATATAATCATCAGCGGGATAATGTTGTCGCAGGATGGTCAACAGCGACCGGCTATAATTGCCAAGCCCTGTCCTGTTTTGAAAAGCCCGTTTACCATCAAATCCAATGATCATCCGTTTGCAAATATTTGAACCGCAAGTTATTGAATCTGGATAATGCTTCCAGCAACAAACGAATCTTTGCTTGTGCAATGGTTTATGCTGCGAGCCAACTTTTGAACGAATTGTTTCAAGGCCGGTGTTTCCTAAAAATGTTTTAAGATTATCTTCATGCAAAACATATTGGTTTCTTGCATCAGAAATGCCGGCAATGGAAAAGATCTCGGTCATAATTATAACGAAGAATGAAGAACGCAACATCGCTGCCACGCTGGATGCCGCCTGGAAGGTTGCCGACGAGATCATTGTAGCGGATAGTGGGAGCGTGGATCAAACAGAAGCGATCTGCCTTGCAAAAAACGTCCAGTTTATAAAACAACCCTGGCTTGGATTTGGAGCCCAACGCAATGCCGCTGTATTAAAGGCTGCTAATGATCATATCCTGGTGCTGGATGCAGATGAGGTGTTAGACAATCTTGCTATTGAAAGCTTACTTGCTTTAAAAGCCACCGGTTTCCAGGCAAAGGTTTTCGCGCTGAAAAGGGTCAATTTTTATTTCGGGAAATTCATGAAACATGGGCTTGAAGCGCCCGAACTAAAGGCGCGCTTATACCATCGTGACGCCGCCCGGTGGGATGATAAGCTCGTGCATGAATCATTGAGTTTCGACACTAAGCTTGAAGTCGGCAGGATAGATGGCCTGCTCTTACATTACACGTACCGGACTCTTGAAGAGTACTTGTTGAAATCGGATCAATATAGCACATTGTCGGCCCAGACCTATTTCAAAGCGGGCAAACAAGATCCCGGAATTGTAAAGTTGGCGTTAAGCCCCTGTTTTACTTTCATCAATGCCTATTTTTTAAAAGCAGGATTTTTAGATGGCTGGCATGGATGGATCATGGCGAAAATGCAGGCTTCCTATGTTTTACAGAAATATGCAAAGCTCAAACTCCTGTATGCTGCTGCAAAAGAACGGCCATCGCACTAAGTGCAATCTTAGCCTGCTTCAAGAAGATTCGTGTATTAAAATGCTTATTAATTATTTTCGCAGAAATTAAAAAACTTACTCATGGATTTAAAAGAATCGATCCAGGCCGCCTGGAACAACCGGGAACTATTACAGCAGGAAGTGTACATTGAAGCTGTTCGAACCGTAATGGAAGATCTTGATAAAGGACGGTTGAGAACCGCCACGCCTGCAGAAAATGGCTGGGAAGTGAATGAGTGGGTGAAACAGGGTATCCTGATGTATTTTTCTATTCAACGGATGCAAACCTATAATTTGCCGCCCTTTGAATTTCATGATAAGATGAATTTAAAAAGCGGCTATGCGGCACTGGGAGTTAGAGCCGTTCCGCATGCGATAGCCCGGTATGGAGCCTACCTCGCAAAAAATGTTGTACTGATGCCTTCCTATGTAAACATCGGCGCCTATGTCGACGAAGGCACCATGGTTGATACCTGGGCAACCGTCGGGAGCTGCGCCCAGATCGGCAAAGGCGTTCATTTAAGTGGCGGTGTTGGTATCGGCGGCGTGCTGGAACCATTACAGGCAAGCCCAGTGATCATCGAAGATGGTTGTTTTATTGGAAGCCGGTGTATCGTGGTGGAAGGTGTACGAGTGGAGAAAGAAGCCGTACTAGGTGCAAACGTTGTGCTGACGCAATCAACCAAAATAATTGATGTGAGCGGTAGCGAAGCAGTGGAAATGAAGGGACGGGTGCCGGCACGCAGCGTAGTGATTCCGGGAACCTATAACAAGAAATTTCCCGCCGGCGAGTATGGCGTTGGTTGTGCATTGATCATCGGGCAACGCAAAGCTTCCACCGATCTAAAGACTAGCCTGAATGACGCGTTGCGGGACTTCAATATTTCCGTGTAGCAAATTCATCTATCCATAACTGGTAGTGCCGGTAGAAGTTTGATATGATTACAATCACTTCTGCCGGCACTGTTTTTAAATAACCCCATGCTCGCATCACCAAAAAATAGAGATTACCTCGCAGGTTTCATCATCGCATTTATTGGTTCCGTGCTGTTTTCTACAAAGGCTATTATCGTTAAGAAAGCTTTTGCGGATACACATACCGACGCCTTAACGCTGCTGACATTGCGCATGGTTTTTTCTTTGCCCTTCTTTGTAGGTGCCGCGATCTTGGCGAACAAGCAAAAGCAGAATGTAATCTTACGTCCAAGGCATTGGGGTGCAATTGTATTACTCGGCATATTTGGCTATTATCTGAGTAGTCTCTTTGATTTTATGGGCCTGCAATATGTCAGCGCCGGCTTGGAGCGACTGATCTTATTTTTATATCCCGGCTTCGTCCTGCTTATAAACGCCTTTGTCTTCCGACAGAAGATAAGCAGGATCCAGAAAATAGCGCTGGGACTAACCTACCTGGGCATCTTCATTGCGTATGCGGGAGAATTAAGATTGGACCTGGGCAATCCAAATTTCCTCCTGGGCAGTGTGCTGATTTTTATCTGCGCCATTACCTTTTCTATTTATATCGTGGGTAGTGGTAAGATCATTCCTATAACCGGTTCAACCAAGTTTACGGCCTACTCGATGCTTGCTGCTACCACGGGCATTTTTATTCATTTTGCCTTGGCTGGACATTATTGGAATATGCCGACCGGAAATGATTTTTGGTTCTACGGTTTTTTACTCGCCATCATCGCGACGGTGATCCCAAGTTTTTTGGTGTCCATCGGCATGAAAAAAATTGGATCAAATAACCTGGCAATCGTTTCAAGTATTGGCCCGGTGAGCACCATCATTCAGGCACATTTTATTTTGGGAGAACCCATTTTCGCTGCCCAGGTTGCCGGCACGGTGCTGGTGGTTTCCGGGGTATTACTGACCGGTTGGAAGATCCGGGAAAAGAAGCGTGGCTTGCCCGATGAGCAGCCTACTTCATAGTCTTGATGCATAAGAAGCCGAAGCCGATACCGGCCTTAAACTGATTGGACCCACTAAAATTATTTGATGCTTTTGAAGGTATGAGCAGCAGTTTTTCTATATTTGCAACCCTGAATGAATTGCCCGGATGGCGAAATTGGTAGACGCACTGTGTTCAGGTCGCAGCGTTCGCAAGGATGTGCTGGTTCGAATCCAGTTCCGGGCACCAAATTTGAAAGCTCCGAATTTCCGGAGCTTTTTTTATTTTCCTTTCCGTTGTAGCCTTTTCCCCGCCCACAGTAGAAGAACAACGTTTCCAAGTTTTGTGCTTCGATATTTTTCTTTTCGAAAACGAATTTGTCTAAAAGCATTGAACCAGCAATTTGTTGTTGGATCCATGGTCCGCTGTATAGTAATTGGGAGGTTCCCACGCAATTCGCAATACAAAATAATATGCTCCCTCAGGTCGGAATCCCAGGTAGATAGTAGTTCTTGTATTTAGGTTCCAGCTTATCAATCTCTCTATCGTATTCTGTGTTAATTTGTTTGTATTCTGTAGCATTAATATTTTGATTGATCATCAGTCTTGGGGTGTATATACAGCAAGCGTTGGCCTTTCAGTTTGCTGTCCAGGGAGTCAAGGGGCACAAGGAAAGCCAATTCACCGTATCAGTCTTTCATTCTTGCGCAAGTATATGCGTTGCGTTTATGCAATCACGTTAGAAATTCCGTTCTTCCCAGAAACGTCTCCCGAATCTGCAGTTTAGCTGAGGACTTTGCGTGCATACAATCCCGTTAGAAATTTTGGAGATCGAAGGTGTGTTATTTCCCAGCCGCGTCTCCCCGCGGGCCTGGAAGGCAAGGGTTCAGTGCAATTAATGTAACGTCGCTCCCACAACCTAAGGTTCCTGCTAGGTGCTGCTGACCCTGGGAGGAAACGTTGCCTGGAAGAAGCTGACAAACAGCGCATTATTACATCTAAAAAATAGCCCGCCACAACGTATCGAGCCAGGTCCAATTTAAAGAATATCCTTCCATGAATTGAAAAATGAGCATGCGTAACCTTAAAAACATGTTTAAAAACTGGTGGACTTTAAATTTAAGAGACTGACAATATTTCTGTCTTTTAAAATTAAGGGTTTGAATTTTAGGCAGTTAGCTTGTCATGGTAATTTTACGTGGGTTAATTCCTGCAATATATAATAGCGCGGCCTTATTTTTGATTACCCTTGCCGCAATAGAGGTTTATCGATCAACACAACACCTGGATCTTTATTACCTGCATAGCCTTACCGGCTGAAACTCCTCCTCCTATATAACGGAAAACTAATTTTTGCCAGAAGATTCAACTTCTATAAGTATTTCTTTAACAAAACTTAGTAGTATGAAAATTAATTTCGCTGAACAGATTGGGCTTTTTTGCATGCTGGTATTTCAATTAAACCTGGCACATGCCCAACCCAACAACAAGCTGTTTTTTAAGGACCTGGTGCAGAATTTACCTGCAACAAAATCAACCGATGACAGTACCATTACAGCGGAGGAAAGCAACTGCGCAAACAAAGATGTTTTGCGAACAATTCCCTTGCAACCCCGTTTTCAACAGTACGTGCAGAAATACCTTTCGACAAACGGAGAGATCCTGGAGCAAATCAGGCAAACGAACGCTACTAAGTTCAACACTATTCAAAGGATATTGGTTAAACGCGGAATACCCGCAGGTATGTTATACCTGGCAATAGTAGAATCCGAATTAAAGAACAGTGCTACTTCTCGTGTAGGCGCTGCCGGTATATGGCAACTGATGCCTGCAACAGGCAGGGGTTTTGGATTGAAAATAAACGGTAAAGTTGATGAGCGCAGGAACACATACCACAGCACGGTGGCAGCTACTTCTTATTTAAAAGAGTTATACAGCCAGTTTGATGATTGGTTACTGGTTGTAGCTGCGTACAATTGCGGTAGCGCAAAAGTATTAGCGGCCATCAGGCAATCAGGCAGTCGTGATTTTTCGAAATTGCAGGGCTATTTACCAGCCGAATCAAGAAGCCATGTAAAGCATTTTTTAGCTGTACATTTTTATTATGAAAAGGCCGGAAGCATTGTTACGTTAACCAAAAAAGAACGCCTCCGCCATCTTGCAACATTAAATCAAATTGCTAAAAAACCAGGTGCATTAGCGACACCGATACCCGGCGATGCAGTCAACCAATCTTCCGCTGCAACATTGGTTTCTGTCAAATAAAAAAAGCAAATAATTTCAGCAACGTCTTCGATGAGCTTGAGCCAGGCCGAGGACGTTGTGTCAATTTTGCTCACCTGGGCGCTTTGTAAAAATCGATCCGTTCATTTCCATGAAATTAGTAATCGTGTAGATGACCTGCACACCTGTTAAGTACCCTCTTGCAGAGCTGTGGGTGTATTTAATAGCTTAATTGACGAGTTGCCATTTGCGGGTGCATGGATTATTATACATGTAACCTATTTTCTGCCAGGTGAATTCATTGCTGCGGCAGTCTTTCCAATCGAAAGATAACTTCCATACTTCATACAGATTTTTTGCTTTTTTCTTTACTATCTATATTGGCCGCTAATTTTCTGCAACAATGCATCCTGATTCTTTTTGAAGCTTCTAAAATATTTCATAAGCCATCAACCTCTTACCATCACCTATGATGGCGTTGATGCTTTGCCTGGCGTTTATATAGCTGATCAATGCATGAAAGTGATGAGGCATAATCAAATAACTATTGATAAAATGACCGCGGCTTTTTAAATGATCAATTCACTTGTAGATAATATCATACCTGTTTCAACCAAAACACCAACAGGGCTTAAAAAAAGCCCGGCGCTTTGAACCGGGCTCTCTGTGTTTTGACCTTACCGTTCTCTTTTCTTTGGATCCGCTTTTTTCTGTGCTGAGCTTTTTTTTAATAGGCTTATTCTTCCTGGGTTCAGCTGTCTTTTTCGGTATACATTTAAATTTAAGGTTGCCTAGTGATGATGTTCAAAAGAAGATTTGACGGAACATTGTTGATCAACAAACAAAGTCGTTATCTGGCGCATTAGTAACACTGAGTTTTCCAATTATGTTAGTCCAAACTGGACGTGTGAATAAATTTACTAGTAACAGTTAACAGCTTCCTAAAAGAGCAAATAAATATGGGATTTTACAATTCATGTTACGTGGTTGTTACACGTATTAACTGAGACTTATTACTACCAAGGTTTCCGACACCATAAAGCTGACCGTTCCGGGCACATAACCACCTTTTTAAATGTTTTTTGTATGGAATTACACCAAGACCCGGCTTCAATAAAGAATTCTTTCCTTGTTTCGATCAACCAGTTCCTCCGCTGTACCTCGACTCGCATACCATCCGTAAAATAAAATAGCCCAGGTTTATCCCCTTGCTTATTTTCATTAAAAGAATTTCGACATGAAAAGAATTTTCCTGCTTATGTGCTTCCTTGAAGCGACAAACATGTTTGCCCAGAAAACCCTGTTTACCCCGGAAAACGTTCGCAAAGCATACAGCAATGGCACACGGAGTATGGATGGTAAACCTGGTAAAAATTACTGGCAAAATACTGCCCGCTACGACATCAATGTAGCTGTAGCCCCTCCATCCAAAACTGTGCAGGGCAGCGAATCGATCACCTATATAAATCATAGTCCCACCCCGATAAAGACCATCGTTATAAAGTTGATCATGAACATCCATCATCCCGGGGCGGTTCGCCAAAGACCTGCCTCGGCTGACTACCTCACCACCGGCATCCACATTGATCAGTATTCCGAAAATGGCAAAGAGCGGCCGTTTAAAGATCCACAGGCCAGCACCCAGAGCCGCATCACGCTTGCTACCCCGGTTGCTCCAGGAGATAGTATACAGCTCGGTTTTAAATGGCATTATGATCTGAGTGAACAAAGTGGCCGGGAAGGAAAGCTCGATAGCACCAGTTTTTTCCTGGCTTATTTTTATCCCCGCGTAGCGGTTTTGGATGATGTGCATGGTTGGGACCGGATGGATTTTACAGATGCCCAGGAATTTTACAATGACTTTAATGATTATCGTGTATCCGTTACCGTACCGAACAACTTCCTTGTGTGGGGTACAGGTGATCTGCAGAACGCCAGCGAAGTGATGCAGGCGCCATTTGTTGACAGGCTTGCAAAAAGTTTTACCAGCGATGCAGTGATCAACGTCGTGACTGCAGCAGACCTCGCGGCAAAAAAGATCACGACGCAGCAAGCGACGAATACCTGGAAGTGGAGTGCGTATAAAATCAGTGACGTCGCGTTCTGCATCAGCGATCATTATGTGTGGGATGCAGCCAGTGTGGTGGTTGATAAAAAAACCGGGCGCCGTGCCAGTTGCCAGGCAGCATTTTTAGATGCGTCGAAGAACTTTCACAAACAGGTTGAATATATCCAGCATTCGCTTGACTGGTTCAGCAACAAATGGCCCGGCGTCGCCTATCCATTTCCGAAAAGTACGATCATTGAAGGTTTTGCCGATATGGAGTACCCTATGATGGCGAACGACAGTCACCAGGAGCAGCCCGAGTTTCAACGCTTTGTCGCCGAACACGAAATAGCTCATAGCTACTTTCCGTTTTACATGGGCATCAATGAACATCGCTATGGTTTTATGGACGAGGGCTGGACCACCGCTTTTGAATATTTGCTCGGGCAGGAAGATCTTGGTAAAGAAAAGGCAACAGAATTTTTCAAACAATTCCGCGTAGCAAGCTGGGCCTTAGATCCAGGCGACGAAACACAAATTCCGATCATCACTCCGGTGAATGTTTTAAGTGGGCAGGCCATGGGTGAAAATGAATATGGGAAAGCTGCACTCGCGTACCTCGGGTTGAAAGATCTGTTGGGCGACGATCTGTTCAAAAAATCATTGCATGGATTTATGGACCGGTGGAATGGTAAACATCCTATCCCCTGGGATATGTTCAACAGCTTTTCAAACCTCTCCGGCAAAGACCTCACCTGGTATTTCGATAACTGGTTTATGACTTCCCACTTTCTCGATATTGGGATAGATCAGTTAAAGCCAACCTCGACAGGTTATACGCTCACATTGAAAAATATTGGAGGCTATGCTGTGCCAACAGACCTGCTGATCGTTTACACGGATGGCAGCAAGGACTCGATACACCAGACCCCGGCGATTTGGGAAAAGAATCAACAGGCAGCAACGATCCTACTTAAAACAAAAAAGAAGATCAGCGAGCTCAGGCTTGATGGTGGTGTGTTTATGGATGCTGATGCAAAAAACAACACCTGGTCAGCAAAAAAATAAATTAGGTAATAGTAGCCAGTCCTGGACTGACTATGGTAATTAGTATATATCAAAATTGTATACAGGTGTTGATTTCGCTTATATCGGTTTCTTCTTGTGGCAGCCCAACAACATTCTTCCTGTCATTTTACTGAAAAAAATAAATCAAATCAATATGCCCGCAGGCAGACAAAAACCAGGCGTGCAACAAGCGGCTCCCGACCTTAACGCTGCGGTTTTCCTTGAAGTACTCCAATCATTTGTAAATGGTGCAGGCGTTGATCATTCTAAGTTTCTGCAGGACATGGAACCGGCTGGTAAATTTATGGGTGTAAGAATGGCGGACATCATCAAGCTTGCAAAAGAGTTTAAGGACATGCCCCTCCGCGAGATTTCGACCTTGCTTGACAGTGACTATTATGATGCACGCATGGGAGCTGTCAGCATCATGGATTTCCAGGCACGGGATAAAAAAACGACCGCCGCTGAAAGAAAAGAACTGTATCAACTCTACCTACGGAAGCATAACCGGATCAACAACGGGGACCTGGTTGATCGTAGCGCACCATATGTGGTTGGGGGTTATCTCTACGACAAACCCCGTCAGCCACTTTACAAACTGGCTAAATCCAGCAATGTTTGGGAACGCAGAACCGCGATAGTCGCCACCTATTATTTCATTCGTCAAAATGACCTGGAAGATACTTTTCAACTTGCAGCAAAATTGATTCACGATGAGAATGACCTGGTTAATAAAGCGGTGGGTAGCTGGATACGGGAAGCGGGCAAGCGGTATGAAGAAAGGCTCCTGGATTTTTTAGATCAGTATGCGGCAACCATGCCACGAGTTACCCTGCGGTATGCGATTGAAAAATTAAACAGCGCACAAAAAAAGCGCTACATGGGTATGGCTTCATAGGTTATTGCCCCGGTAATTTTTCCAGGCAAAGAACGCACTTGTCTCCACATAATCATTGGCGTATATACCTCACCGGTACTGGTTAAATTTGCTTTGTTCGAAGCGCCAATGGCCAGGATCCTGCCTTGAACTCCTGATGACAAGGAATTCTCGTCCAGTTTAATTATTTTTCCAGTCAACCTCATTTATTTTATGAGCATCAGGATAGCAACCGTGGCAGACATCCGACAAATGCAGGTAGTACGACATTCGGTCAAAGAAAATATGTTGTCCGACGCTGCCCTGGTAACTGACCGGGATTGTGAAATATATTTGACGGAGCGTGGTCGTGGCTGGGTCGCTGAGGAGGGTGGACGTATCGTAGGCTTTTCCATCATCGACCTGGTTGATCATAATGTTTGGGCTTTGTTCCTGGATCCTCGATTCGAGCGGCGTGGAATTGGCCGGTCACTCCACGACATGATGTTGGATTGGTATTTTGAACAAACCCGGGAAACGGTTTGGTTGGGTACTGAACCCACAACGCGGGCAGAGCAATTTTACCGGAAGGCAGGGTGGAAGGAGATAGGAATGCATGGAAAAAGTGAGATCAAATTTTCCATGTCTTTCGAAGACTGGACGGCACGGTCACCTAACCTCATTATGGCGCAGGACAGATAATATCAAACACCCTCGTGTCACAAGTCTTAAACAATGTTTCAAACTTCTATCTTACAACCTGCACCAGTTCGCGATGAATCAATTTTCTGCTAAAATATTTAAGATCGGAATCAATCCCTATGTCATTCCGCCGGTGCGGGTGCTTAATTATCTATTTAAGCAATGCGGGAAAGAGAAAGGACCAATACCGGTAACGGTTACCCTAAATACAATAAGGTTCCCTCAAAACCTGGTAAGGTATGCGGGTAGATGGCGCTTATACCTGAACAACCCCATGCGACAAGCACTTCAGAAAGATGTCGGCGATACCATATCAGCGGAAATTGATTTCGATCCGGAGCCGCGAACTAACCCCATGCATCCCGGGTTAAAACTGGCGCTTCAAAATAATCCAGAAGCACAAAAAGTTTTTGATACCTTGACCCCTTCCTACCAGAAAGAGATCATTCGCTATATCAACAATTTGAAAACGCCGGCGACTGTTGAAAAAAATATTGCAAAGGCCATGCAGCACCTGTTAGGTAAAGAACGGTTTGTCGGGAGAGATGGTGTTGTTATTAAAGACTTACCCACTAAATGATTTGTACCACCCTTTAATTATTCAACTATGACGGAGTCGCCTGAAAATAAGATCATTCCGACCTTATATGAATGGGCTGGCGGTATGCCGGTCTTCGAAAAACTGACAGAGACCTTCTATGCTAAGGTTTTGCAGGACGAGTTGCTGGAACCGGTTTTCAAACATATGTCGTCCGAACATCAACTACACGTGGCTCATTTTATTGCGGAAGTTTTTGGCGGGCCGGAAATGTACAGTACTCAAGAAGGCAGTCATTTCAAGATGATACAAAAACACCTTTCAAAGCATCTTACCGAAAAGCACCGGAAACGTTGGGTCGAATTGTTACTGATAGCTGCTGATGAAATTGGCCTGCCAACTGATCCGGAGTTTCGTTCCGCCTTTGTTGCCTACATTGAATGGGGCACCCGGATCGCTGTGATAAATTCAAATGAGTCAGACCTCTCTATGCATCCCGAAGAGCCAATGCCAAAATGGGGCTGGGGTGTTCCCGGCAAACCTTACATTCCCTAATGTTTGATGAGTGATGCGGAACTTCCAATTGACCTCATTCACCGATCAAAATCTGCGTGGTAAAGTTTAGTGTGGCAATGTAGCCACCACTTGTTTCTTCTTCCTGTAAAATTTATTTTAGCGATTGTGTCCGGTTATTAAAATTAATTTGTCATTTGGGCTAACAAATGAATACACATTATGCACACAGGTAAATCATATAAATTTTCTGAATTTTTAGTCTGGACAAAAAGGAACATCTACGTCCTCGTGACCTGGAGTTCCATCGCAGTGGTCTTATACAAGGTTGGCGGTTTTTCCTGGCTCGCTGTTCCCTGGCCGGTGGTTGCATTGCTGGGAACCGCGACGGCATTTATTGTTGGGTTTAAAAATACGCAGTCCTATAATCGCACCATGGACGCCCAGCAAGTCTGGATATCCATTGTGACCAGTAGCCGGGTTTGGGGCACAATGAGTCGGGACTTTCTCCATGATCCGGCCGCCACCAGGGAACTTATCTACCGGCACTTTGCCTGGCTCAACGCCTTACGCTACCAGGTGCGTCAGCCAAGAACCTGGGAAACAATAAGTAAAATCTACAATGTTGCTTATAACCGTTTTTACTGCGTTCCGGAGAGAGATGTGCCGCTGCAGGAAGTGCTCGCTCCTTATTTACCAAAAAATGAAATTGAACCGGTACTTGCAAGCAGCAACCCGGCGTCCTACATTCTTAGCCTTCAAAGCGCATCGATCAAATCCTTGTACGAGAAGAAAGAGATCCTCATAAATTTTTATATAGAGTTTGGGAAGATGATCAGCGGCATGTATGACCAGCAAGGAAGATCCGAACGTATAAAAAACTTTCCCTACCCGCGCCAGTATTCTATCATCAACCGGTTTTTTATCCGTCTTTTTTGTTTCCTGCTTCCGTTCGGAATGCTCACCGAGTTTGATGGGCTTAACCAGTTGGTGCATGGCTTTATGAAAGGCAACATGGTTTGGCTGGTGATCCCTTTCAGTGTCATTATTTCCTGGATGTACACCTCCCTGGAACAGGTTGGTGAAAGTAGTGAAAACCCTTTTGAAGGTAGTGCCAATGATGTTCCCATTTCCCATTTAAGCCGAAACATTGAGATCGAACTAAGAGAAATGTTGGGCGAAACTGACCTGCCGCCTGTGCTGGAAGTAAAAAATAATATCATGCTTTAAAAAAAAGTTGGAGCCTTGTCCAATTCCGAAACTCCGTTTGTTATACATCTTTAACACCTTAAAATTTATAACAATGGAACAAAGATTGAACGTTCACGCAAAAGGGCAAAATGCATTGAAAACACTTTTCGGTATTGGTGGATACCTGAAGAAATCACCACTCGAGCCCAGCCTTTTAGAATTGGTAAACTTCAGGGTTTCACAGATGAACAGTTGTGCCTACTGCCTCGATATGCATTATAAAGATGCCCGGGCAAAGGGTGAAACCGAACAAAGGTTATATGGCTTAAGCGCCTGGAGAGAAACCAATTTTTATTCGGACAGGGAGAAGGCGGCATTTGGCTGGGCAGAAGCGGTTACAAAAGCGGAGGTGCCGGATAACGTTTACGCAACAGCGAAGCAGCAATTTACTGACGATGAGTTGATCGACCTGACCCTCGCCGTGACAACCATCAATGTCTGGAACCGTCTGAATCTTGCTTTTCCATCTGAGCCAGGTTCTTACCGGGTTGGCCAATTTGGTTAGAGAGCACACAACATTTTTGAACAATATTTTAAGTAAGAAAATTCAAATAACATGAACGAATTCCTATTGGCCATTCACCGCGATCTTACCAGTAAAGACGCCAGTCCGTCACCGGAACAAATGCAGGCGGCAATCAAACCTTTCCAGGATTGGATCGGTAGCATAGCTGCCCAAAACAAACTTGTAAGTCCCCCCAAACGTTGGGATGCCGATGGTAGGGTTGTTAAGCAAAACAACACGGTCATCAACGGACCCTATGCAGAGATCAAAGAATCTTTGGGCGGACTGTTCCTTATCCGGGCAAAAGATTACGACGAAGCGGTTGAGATCGCGAAAGGTTGTCCCATTTTGCAATGGGGTGCCACGGTGGAGCTTCGCATGGCGATCCCGCCGGTACAATAACTGCTGTAGTATTTTTGCACTCCCAGGTTACATTATGAAAGACGAAGTGCTGTTACCCCATTTGTTCAGGATAGAGTACCGGAAATTAGTTTCGGTACTTTCCTATATGTTCGGCATCCAGCATATTGAAATTGCTGAAGATATCGCGAGTGATACTTTCCTCGCGGCCACGGAGCATTGGAGTATACATGGCAACCCGGCAAATCCCACCGCCTGGTTATACACGGTTGCAAAAAACAAGACAAAAAACTATCTTAAACGAAACCAGCTCTTCGAGCAGAAATTACGCCCCGCTATCCGCTACACTTCCAGCGCCAGCGAAGAAATGGAAATAGACCTGTCGCCGAAAAATATCAATGACAGCCAACTGGCAATGATGTTTGCAGTGTGCCACCCGGGCATTTCGCAGGAAGCACAGGTGGCGTTGGCGTTGAACCTGCTCTGCGGTTTCGGAGTCCAGGAAATTGCTGACGCATTTCTTACGAATAAGGAAGTGATCTATAAACGACTTACGCGGGCGAAAGACAAATTAAAAGAGGAAAATTTTGAGGTAGGGCAGCCCGGCAGGGAGCAGATCGGTGATCGACTCGAAACGGTGCTGACCACCATCTACCTGCTATTCTCCGAAGGATATTATTCAACTTCGCAAAACACCATTTTGCGAAAAGATCTTTGCGCTGAGGCGATGCGCCTGAATGTTTTATTGGCAGAAAATGAATTGACGAACCAACCTGCGGCGAACGCGTTGCTTTCATTAATGTGTTTTCATGCGTCCCGGTTTGACGCCCGTACAGATGAGGCGGGAGAGTCGGTTCTGTACGAGGACCAGGATGAAACGCTGTGGGATACAGCCTTGATAAAGCAGGGTGAAAATTATTTGAACCTGGCTTCCATCGGTAGCAAATTGTCAAGGTTTCATCTTGAGGCAGGTATCGCCTATTGGCATACGCACAAAAAAGATTCCGCCGAAAAATGGGAGAATATTCTGCAGTTGTACAACGAGCTGTTACAGCTTGCTTACTCGCCGATCGCTGCCCTTAATCGCACCTTCGCGCTTGCTAAAGCGAATGGGAAACCGGCCGCTATTGTTGAGGCTAAAAAGTTAGACCTCAAAACCAATCACTTTTATTTTTCTTTACTCGGCCACCTTTACACGGAGGTCGATGATTCCCTGGCGCTCGAACATTTTAAAACTGCACTGTCATTGGCGGCCTCAACAGGTGACAAAAAGATGATGCAAAAACATATCGACCGTTTGCAACAAACAGCTACTACGGTTATATAAATTGATAAACTTTGCGTTTTTCTCCAATCACAGTTTGGCCTGAAACAGGTTTTATGCAAAAGCAAAAAATAAATAATTTGTACATTTAACCATGCTCTTAAAAATCTTTTTACCTGCCTGGGTATGTATCTGCTTCTTCGCTATTGATTCCAACTATTCAGATCCTGTCAGCGGTTTCGGGCAGGTAGTGGAAGATTACCGCTGCACTCCCTGTGGCAGTTCCTGCGACGATGAAATTTATACAGCTCCAGGTAACTGCAGCCATTGCCAGATGCCATTGGTAAAAAAATCCTCCGTTCATTTCAACAATATTGCACCCGGCGACATTTGTGCGTATATCAAAAAACATCCCGGTGTGATCCTCCTGGACGTTCGCACGAAAGAAGAGTTCGAGGGCAGGCTGAACCAAACTTTGGTACCCTCAAAAATGCCATCAATCTGCCGGTTCAGGAACTGCAGGCCAAACTTTCAACCCTGGCAGCATACAAAGAAAAAGACATCATCGTCTTTTGTTCCCACAGTCATCGAAGTCCGCAGGCTAGCTACCTGCTCACGCAAAACGGTTTTAACCGGGTGACAAACATGTCGGGTGGAATGAGTGTAATGGAAGGTAGCTCCTGCAGAAAATAGGCCTGGCTCAACTGCGTGTGTACGTTAATGATAGTTACTCTCTTTTTCAAAATAGCCCGAAGGGTTTTTTACCATATAGGAGTTTGGTTTTAAGGTATTCTGGAGACAACTTCCTTTCATTGATTTCTGGAAATAAACGGCTGTAGAAACGGCCATAATAATTAATCGCTTCCCCCGGCGGGTCCCAACAAAGCTATCTCGTCCAGGTTTTTTTCAGCAAGGCAGATATAGCTGTTAACCTGATGTTTAGCTGAAGGTCTGGTTGGCATTTGTCGTACCTTTTGAAGCGAGTTGTAGGGATGACGTAAAAAGTGGAGTTAAGTATTTAATTTTAAAAGTATCTACCTGGTCATGATTATGCTTCAAAAGCCGAAGAGGTCGCGATGCTTTTGTTATGAAAAAAGAACTATCACATATCAAGACCTTCCTGCTTATACTGTGTACACTGACAGTTTGGTTAGGGTGCAAAAAAGAATATAGCCTGGAAGGAAACCCGCTGCAAATTATACCCATACCTGCGGATACTACCTCCGCCCGGGATACTGCGGGCATCGCGATGGCTTTTCCATATTGTAATACCTGCAGTTACAGTAATATGGCAGCAGAGTTAACCTGGAGCTTCAAAATAGACACTTCTTTGTTTTGTGGAAATGTGACCAACGGCGTGATAAGTCCCGATGGAAAGGGGATGACCTTTTTTGGACCATCGGCCTGTTCCCGAAATTACGGCCTCATCATAACAGCGTTTTTTAATGATGCCGTTTTTACAATGGATCAAAATCATCTTGTAGCAACACATGTTACGCTTCAGTTTTATGACCATACAGGTACATCAGATATTCTACAATCAAAACCTCCGCTTGTATTCGCATTAATTTTCGACACGTATTCGAAATTTACAAAGCAGGCCACGGGAAGTTTTAATGGTTCCGCACTTAACAAGGCAGGTGACCTGGTTGCAATAAAAGCCGGACGATTTAGGGTACGATTTTAAAAATCGCTTTCGTCTTATTGCGGCCCTTAACCGCAACTTTGCCCTGGCTGAAACCATTGGAAAACCGGCCGCCGTTGTCAAGGCAGAAAAACCAGGCCTCGATAACAATTATTTATACTTCCTTGCCCAGCCATCTTTATACCGAAGTCGATGATGCGCTGGAGCTCGAACATTTTAAAACTGCAGCTATTTGAAGATTGCTCCTGCAGGAAATAGGCCTGGCCCAACTGCGTGTGTGCGTTAATGCTAGTTACTTTCTTTTTCAAAATAGCCCGAAGGGTTTTAAGCAGCAATTCAAAATTTCTCTCTATTAATTTTTTGAAGGTCTGGCATCAATTCAAAAATTACGTTTAGGTTTACATTCCTCGAAGCGGCCCTTGTGTGCGTCCTGGAAACCATCACCATTGTTTTAAAAATTTCACCACTCAGATATGTCTTATTGTACCGCGATTGAGTTCATGCCCCCGGGCAGGAAAGAATTACACAAAGCCTACCATGATCAGCTCTATGGTTTTCCCATTCATGATGACGACGAATTGTTTTGTCGCCTCGTGCTGGAAATAAACCAGGCCGGTCTTAGTTGGGAAACGATCTTGAAAAAGGAGCAAACCTTTCGGAAAGCCTATCAAAATTTCAATGTTAAAAAGGTCGCCAATTACACTGAGACAGACCGGGAGCGCCTGATGGCAGATCCGGGGATCATACGGAACCGCCTGAAAATTAACGCGGCCATCGAGAATGCAAAAACCATCCTGGCCTTACAAAAAGAATTTGGTTCTTTTGAAAAATGGCTGGAAGGGGAACATCCAAAAACAAAAGAAGAGTGGGTGAAAATTTTCAAAAAAACCTTCAAGTTCACCGGCGGTGAGATCGTCAATGAGTTCCTGATGAGCATTGGTATCCTCGCCGGGGCACACGACGAAACCTGTGGCGTTCAGAAAAAGGTATTAAAGTCCAGGCCACTTTGGTCTGTAAAAAAATCGGCATGAGGCGCTATCTCGCTACCAAAACGCGCTAGCCTTCTGCCAATCTCCACGTTTATTACTTCCCGGTTTATTAACAAATTTGTTAAATCAAAAAAAAGATTTGGAAGTAAAAAAGTTTCTACCATACCTTTGTTTAACAGTGTTAGATTATTTAACCGCTGTAAAGAGGAGTTAAAAAATGGCCAGTAAAGAAAGAATTTTACGATTGAAAGATGAAACAAGGACAAACATCCTTGCGGCATCTATTGAAATTGTAAAGGAGGAGGGATGGCAGGCGCTGAGTATGCGCAAAATTGCTGACAAAATAGAATACACGGCACCAATCATTTATGAATATTTTGCGAATAAGGATGCGATTCTGAATGAGTTAACCCGCCAGGGTTTTGTGAAGCTGGGTAACCTGATGCAGGTGGCTATCAGTGAACACAGTGATCCGGCCGACCAACTGGAAGCGATGTGGATTGCCTACTGGAATTTTGCCTTCGCTGAAAAAGAAATGTACCAGGTGATGTATGGCGTCGAGATGAACTGTTGTGCGATGCAAACCATGTGTCCCGACATACAGGCTCCGATGAATATGTTGTGGGACAAGATCGAAGAGATCATACCAGTTGAAAAGAGAACCGAAGAATACGTGGATACGAAGTATTATACATTTTGGTCGGTTGTACACGGATTAATTTCTATCAATATGACGCGAAAGTCGACGTCTGACGAACTGAATAAGCAGGTGCTCAAAGATGCCATCACCGGGATCATCACCTCCATGAGATAAATTTTTTTTTGGCCATATACTTAACGCTGTTAAGTCATTTAATCATGTTATAAGCCGATTTTTTATGAAAACGAAATACGAATTCGAGATACATTGTAAAAGTCCATAGCCCGGGCATCAACAAACAATTATTATCAAAAACACCTTCCAATAAATACCAATTTCCCTTAGCAGTTTTCGAACTGTTTTTTTTCACCATCACACTTAACAGTGTTAAACCATTTAATTACGTTATGAATAAGCTAATCACCTACCTCCTTTATGCAGGAGTCATCACCCTGGCAGCATGTGCCGGTAAAGCATTACACCCTGCTCCACAACCTCCGGCCTTGCCGGTTCTAAAAATCAATGCCGGTGCAGCTACAACCTGGCTTGAATATCCCGCTACCATCGAAGGCACAACGAATGTTGAAATACGCCCACAGGTAAGCGGCTATCTCGAAACCATTTTCGTTCAGGAAGGCGCCTATGTCACCAAAGGTCAGCCACTCTTCAAGATCAACAGCCGTGAGTACCGCGAGCTTTCCAACAACGCTTCGGCGAATATCCAGGGAACCAACGCCGCCATTCAAAAAGCACAGGTTGAGTACGACCGCTTGAAGCCACTGGTAGACAACCAGGTTATTGCGGAAGTACAACTCAAAACTGCAAAAGCCAATTTAGATGCGGCAAAGGCTGCACACTCCCAGGCAATTTCCAGTAAAGGAAGTGCGGATATCACCGTCGGGTACACGCTCATAACGGCGCCGGTTAATGGCTATATCGGTCACATACCTTACAAGCAAGGAAGCCTGATCGGTAAAGGAGAATCTTTGCCGCTCACAGTATTGTCGGACGTGAACAATGTGCATGCTTATTTCTCCATGAGCGAAGCAGACTTTCTTTCATTCATCTCCACCTACGAAGGCAAATCAACGGAGGAAAAAATAAAGAACATTCCAACCGTGGATCTTCAATTACCTGACAACACGCTGTATAAGTCAAAAGGAAAAATTGAATTGGTACAAGGGCAGTTTGATCGCAGTTCAGGTACCATCAGTTTCCGCGCAATATTTCCGAACACAGAAAAATTGTTGCGCTCCGGTTTAACCGCAAAGATCCGCATACCGTCGGTGCACGAAAACCAGTTGCTTGTGCCGCAGGAATCCACCTTCGAATTGCAGGATAAGGTGTTTGTCTTTGCCGTAGGCGATAGCAATAAAGTCATCAGCCGGCAGATAGCCGTCAATGGAAAAACCGGTAGTAATTACCTGGTGAGCACCGGGCTAAAAACGGGTGAAAGTATTGTCTTCAGTGGCATACAACGTCTAAGAGATGGTGCGGTGATCACCCCGCAACCCATTTCGACCGACAGTGTCTTGCACGCTTCCCTGGATCCTGCAGGAACGCATAAATAATCAACAATTCAAATAAATCATCTTATCAAAATCACTGCTGAAACCATTCAGATCTCCAGGTTTCTTCCAGCTCCAACCTCCACGACCACCGCTAACTATCATTAACAAACTAAAACATCGTACTCTCCATTCCCCTGGTGTATACCGGGGGAGCAGGGAGCCATATCCACTTATGTTCCAGAAATTCATCGAACGCCCGGTACTCTCCACGGTTATTTCTATCCTGCTGGTGTTGCTCGGCATCGTTTCATTATTCTCTCTCCCCATCACGCAGTTTCCTGATATCGCTCCCCCGGCCGTGCAGGTTACCGCGAACTATCCCGGCGCAAGCGCCGAAGTAGTTGCCCGCTCCGTCGCAACGCCACTTGAAGAGGCGATCAACGGGGTTGAAAACATGACTTACATGACGTCAAATTCCAACAACGACGGAACCATGACGCTGAGTGTTTTCTTTAAATCCGGCACTGACCCGGACATCGCTTCTGTTAACGTGCAAAACCGCGTAGCGAAAGCGAACAGTCTGATCCCCGCTGAAGTGTTGCAGGCCGGACTGAGCACCCAGAAGCAACAAAATGGCATCATCATGGCCATTGCATTGTACAGCAAGGACAGCAGCTACGACGAAGCATTCCTGCAAAACTATGCCCGCATCAATATTGTACCCGAGATACAGCGGGTGCATGGTGTTGGCCAGGCAACCATCTTTGGTTCAAAGGATTACGCCATGCGCATTTGGCTAAAGCCAGATCGGCTTGCGGCCAATGGTTTATCCGCGCAGGAAGTGCTGGCATCCATCAAAGAACAAAACCTGGAAGCAGCGCCTGGTAAGTTTGGCGAAGGCAGTAAAGAGTCGTTTGAATATGTGATCAAATACAAGGGCAAACTCAACAAAAATGACGACTACGAAAACATCATTTTAAAGAGTAACAATGACGGCTCCACGATCCACCTGCGGGATGTTGCCCGGGTTGAGTTTGGCTCGTTTAGTTATACCGCCGATGCGAAGGTTGACAAAGGGCCTTCAACCGGTATCCTGATCTACCAGACCGCCGGGTCAAATGCGAATGATATCCTGACGGAAGTAAACGCTATCATGGAGAAAGTAAAACCCGCGTTGCCAAACGGTATCAAGGTTTTCGTGCCCTACTCATCGAAAGAATTTTTGGATGCCTCGATTGATAAAGTGAAGAATACCTTGATAGAAGCATTCATCCTGGTGTTCATCGTCGTGTTTCTTTTCCTGCAGGATTTTCGTTCAACGCTGATCCCCGCGATCGCCGTTCCGGTAGCTATTTTAGGAACCTTCTTTTTTATGCAGTTGTTTGGGTTTACCATCAACCTCCTTACTTTATTTGCATTGATCCTCGCCATCGGTATCGTAGTGGATGATGCCATCGTGGTGGTGGAAGCGGTCCATACAAAAATGGAAACCGAACATCTTCCCGCCCGGGCGGCTACGATAAAAAGCATGAGCGAGATCTCCGGCGCCATCATCTCCATTACCCTGGTTATGGCGGCAGTATTTGTGCCTGTTGGTTTCATGCAAGGGCCTGCCGGTGTATTCTATAAACAGTTTGGTTTTACCCTCGGTATCGCCATCCTTATCTCTGCCTTAAATGCGCTTACGCTGAGCCCGGCCCTGGCCGCGTTGTTCTTAAAGAACAATCACCAGCCAGGAGAAAAGCCAAAGAATTTTAAGACGAAATTTTTCGGCGCTTTCAATGCAGGATTTCAAAATATGACCAACCGCTATAGCAATAGCCTGAAGTTTTTGATCAAGGCAAAATGGGTGGCCATCACCGGGCTGGTAGTCATTACCGTTAGTACCGTGCTGCTGGTGAAACAAACGCCAACCGGTTTTATTCCTACGGAAGATCAAAGTATATTTCTTTACTCACTCAATATGCCCGCTGGCGCTTCCCTCGATCGTACAAAGAAAGTGGTTGAAAGGGTAGACAGCATCATTGCAACGGTGGAAGCCGTCGAGAAATCATATAGTGTTGCGGGCATGAACATCATCACCAATGCAACCAGCCCGATCTCTGCGCTTGCGTTTGTGAAATTGAAAAAGCCCGGCACCCGTGGCAAAACGGAAGACATCAATGCCATCCTCGGCGAAGTGAACCAGAAACTTTCGATTATTTCTACTGCTGACCTGTTCACGTTTACGCTGCCGACCGTGCAGGGATTTGGTAATACCAATGGGTTCGAGGTTTTGCTGCAAGACAGGCAGGGCGGTAAGCTCGAAGACCTGAGTAGTACAGCTTATGGTTTTATCGGCGAATTAATGAAGCGGGAAGAGATCGCTTATGCTTTTACAACCTTCAATACCGGGAATCCGCAATACAAAGTCAACATCGACGAAGAAAAAGCGAAGCAACTAGGGGTATCCGTTAGCGAACTGCTGCAAACATTGCAGGTCTACTACGGAAGTTACCAGGCTTCAGATTTTAACCGCTTTGGTAAACAATACAAAGTGATCATGCAATCAGATATTGCATACCGCGTCGACCCGGCAACCCTCAATTCGGTGAACGTAAAAAACAATGCAGGTGAACTGGTCCCCGTGAAAACCTTGCTTTCTTTGGAGAAAGTGTATGGCCCGGAAACCGTAACACGTAATAACCTCTTCAATGCGGTGACCATCACCGGTATTCCAAAACCTGGCTATAGTTCCGGTGAGGCATTGAAAGCTGTACAGGAAGTTGCCGCAAGTTATTTGCCCCGCGGCTACGCCTATGAGTGGTCCGGGCTTACCCGGGAAGAGCAGGATGCAGGTTCTCAAACCACCTGGATCTTCATCATGTCGCTGGTATTCGTTTACTTCCTGTTGGCAGCACAATACGAAAGTTACATCCTCCCATTGGCGGTGATCCTATCCATTCCAACAGGGTTACTTGGCGTGTTTGCCTTTATTAATCTTGCAGGCATTGAGAACAATATTTATGTACAGGTCGGCTTGATCATGCTCATTGGCCTGTTGGCCAAGAACGCGATCTTAATTGTTGAGTATGCCGTACAACGCAGGCGGCAGGGTGCCACCATTGTTGCTGCAGCATTGGACGCAGCTAAGCTTCGCCTGCGGCCGATCCTCATGACCTCTTTTGCTTTCATAGCAGGACTTATTCCGCTCGTGAATGCCAGTGGCGCATCCGCCATGGGTAACCGCTCCATCGGTACAGGTGCCGTTGGTGGAATGCTCACCGGGGTTTTGTTAGGCATCTTCATCATACCCGTTTTATTTGTCATTTTCCAGACGTTGCAGGAAAGACTGGTAGCGAAGAAACCAACACCCGCTCCACCGGAAAACCTGGTGCCGGCCCTCGCTTAATTATATTTTTTGTTTCCCCCGCATACCCGATCGAGCGTGCGGGGCGAGGCAAGCATCGCTCCAGCATTTGCTGGACAGCTTTCAAAACAACCTTCTTCTTTGAGAAGATTAAAATATCAAATCATGAATACGCATTTTAAAATTTTATTGCTATCGCTGTCACTGGGTTTACTTGCTTCGTGCAAACCGGTACAAAACCTGGTTGACTCACAGGCACCGATACCCGCTCAATACCGCGACGTTGCAGAAACGGATACCACATCAATTGCCTCCATTCCCTGGAAAACATTTTTCACCGATCCGGCATTGCAACAACTGATCGATACCGCCCTGCGGAATAATTACGATATGCAGGTCGCCCTGAAAAATATCGAAGCTGCCCGCCTCGTAGTTAGCCAGTCCAAACTTGGTTACCTCCCCGAAGCACGGCTGCAGGCGACGGGTAGCATCAACCGCCCTTCGGATAATAGCCTCAATGGGTTAAGCCTGAGCCAGTTTCTTGGCAAGTCCTACGTGGAAGATTACAGTCTCGGTATCGGACTTTCCTGGGAAGCGGATATCTGGGGTAAAATAAAAAACCAACAGTCACGGGCACTCGCTGGTTACCTGCAAACGACAGAAGCAAAAAAGGCCATCCAAACAAACCTGGTCGCAAACATTGCAAGGGGATATTACAACCTCTTAATGCTCGATGCCCAAATCGCGATAGCGGAGAAAAATCTCCTGTTGAATGATAGTACGTTGCGGATCATCAACCTCCAGTTCCAGGCCGGCCAGGTAACTTCTTTGGCTGTTCAACAGGCCAAAGCACAACGGCTGGTAGCGGTGCAGATCATACCATTCCTTCAGCAAAACATCGCCATCCAGGAAAATGCGCTCAGCGTTTTAACTGCAGCCGCGCCGGCTGTCGTCCGGCGCACCTCATCGATCGGCAGCATTGTATTTGCCCGGGATCTTTCGACAGGTGTTCCCGCAGCGCTTGTCAGCAACCGGCCGGATGTAAGAGCAGTCGAATTGCAGTTAACGATTGCGAACGCGAATGCCGGCATCGCGAAAGCAAACATGTATCCTTCCCTCGCCATTACTACCGCAGCCGGGATCAATTCATTTAAAGCGAGCAATTGGTTCAACATCCCGGCCTCTCTTTTTGGGGCAGTCGCGGGAAGTATTACGCAGCCATTATTTCAACGCAAACAATTGAAAACGCAGTATGAACTGGCGAAGATCGAACGCGAAAAATCTGTCTTCATTTTTCGCCAGTCAGTATTAAATGCTGTTGGGGAAGTATCCGATGCGCTGGTAAAAACGACGAAAATAAAAGAACAGGAATCGGTCGCAGCGACGCGGGTAAATACTTTGCAACAGGCCATCCGTAATGCCGACCTGCTTTTTAGAAACGGGATGGCGACCTACCTGGAAGTGATCTCAGCACAAAGCAACACACTGCAGGGAGAACTAGAACTGGCAGCACTAAAGAAAGACGAACTGAATGCGGTGGTTGATTTGTACCGGGCACTGGGCGGGGGCCGGTAACTGGTAGTGGCAAGAAAGACCGGTATTTGTGAGCGCCCATGAATGAGAATGAGCCTTATGGGTAAGCAACTGAAAGACGATGGAGCAGGCGTTCACAATACCCGGTCTTTGCTTTTTGAGCGAGCACCATCAACCACATAAATATTGGAATACCAGCCCTGTTTGAAGCCAGCATTTTTTTGATCACCGGTAGCTGATACCGCCGCTAGAATCACTAAATTTGTTGACTAAAAACTTTACATATGAAAAAATTATTTGCGATCGCCCTGGTTTCAGCCGGACTCTTCACTTCCCTGACCTCTTGTGCGCAGAATGAAGACAAAAGCAAAAGACCAAGTCCACCGGCGAAAGTTTCAGAAAAACTTGCTAGTGGTGCTACCGTCACCATCAATTATAGCCAGCCTTCAGTCAAAGGCAGAACAATCGGGAAAGACATTGAGCCAATGGACGGCCAGGTATGGCGTACAGGTGCTAACGAGGCAACTGTTTTTGAAACAGATAAAGCCATCAAAGTTGGTGGTCAAACTTTACCAGCCGGTAAATATGCCTTGTTTACCATTTTTAATGGCGACGACGTTACGGTGATCTTTAACAAAACAGCCAACCAATGGGGAGCCTATAAGTACAAAGCTGAAGACGATGCGCTGCGCATCAAAACAAAAGCGACGGTCGCTTCACCAGCTGCGGAAAAATTTACTTTCAATCTTAGTCCCAATGCCGTTACATTCATGTGGGGAGCTAAGAAAGTTTCTTTCCCGGTATCATAAAATATTACCACAGGATTTAATCAGGTTGCCAGGAGGCAGCCTTTTTTTATGCCTTTAAATAAACAGTATAATTATTTTTTAATTGGTAACCGATTCGATCACGACTAACTGCTTCCCGAAATCTACGCATTCTAACATGTTCAAACTGCTTGCTCACTTCCGATACACTTTAATATTTGTGCTGGTTTTTTCGGGATGTACTTCAAAGAAGGATGCCCTGCATTTTAATAAAATTCCGATCGCTGAATCAGGAATTGATTTTACCAATACCATCACCGAGACAGACCAACTTAACCTGGTTATAAATGAATATACCTACATGGGTGGTGGGGTAGGTATCGGTGATTTCAACAACGATGGCTTGCAGGACATTTTCTTTACCGGCAACCAGGTTTCGTCAAAGTTATACCTCAATAAGGGCGGCCTTAAGTTCAGCGACATTACTGCTTCCGCCGGCGTCACTACAAAGCAATGGTGCACCGGGGTCAGCATAGTTGACATCAATGATGATGGTTTCCAGGACATCTATTGCTGCGTGAGCGGACCGGTGCCGGCAGGGCAGCGTCAGAACCTGCTCTTCATCAACAACAGGAACAATACGTTTACGGAAAGTGCAGCCGCTTACGGGTTGAATGACAGCAGTCATTCCACCCAGGCCGCATTCTTCGATTACGATAAAGATGGTAGGCTGGATATGTTCTTGCTGACGCATGAAATGCAGGGAAAAAGCATGAACACGGTGTTGCCAAAAGATCTGACGGGCAACTCCACACGCAACGACCAGTTGTACCACAATGAAGGCATCAATCCTGCAACTGGTCATCCCATTTTTAAGAAAACCACCTTACCTGCAGGCATACGCGACGACGGGTACGGACTGGGTGTTGTGATCAGTGACCTTAATGGCGATACCTGGCCCGACATCTATGTGAGCAACGATTACATTGGTAACGACTGCATGTGGCTGAACAACCGGGATGGGCGTTTTTGGAATGGCATTGCCGCGGCACTCAATCACCAGAGCTACAGCAGTATGGGTACCGATGCGGCAGACATCAATAATGATGGGTTGCCTGATCTCGCCACCCTCGACATGATGCCGGAGGATAACCAACGTAAAAAACTGATGTACTCCTTTCTAAACAACGAGCGGTATGCCATAGAACGTTACCTGCATTACGAGCCTGCGTTTATGCGCAATACGTTACAGTTGAATCGTGGACTTGCAACGGTGAACGACAGCGTGGTGCCTGTTTTTAGTGACATCGCCAACTTCGCAGGTGTGTCGGAAACTGACTGGAGCTGGAGCGTATTGATGGCGGACTTTAATAACGATCGGTACAGGGACATACACATTACAAACGGTATGGGAAAGGACATGATCAACAGCGACTTTATCCTGTTTAAATCGTCTATCCCTGTGGGTGAGAACCGCGTAAGAAGCTTGCAGGAAGAGTTGCAAACACTCGGGCCGGTTCCCCTGGCTAATTACTTTTACATCAATAATCGAAACTATTCTTTCAGCAACACGGCCGAAGCGGAGGGCATCAATGAAAAGGCGATCAGCAACGGGGCTGCCTATGCCGACCTCGATAATGATGGCGACCTCGACCTCGTTGTTAACAACATCAACAGTCCTGCTTCCGTTTTTCAAAACAATACCATTTCGGGTGTTAAGAAGAACGGCAACTTCCTGCAGGTTAAATTGAACGGGCCAGCCGGCAACCGGGACGGATTGGGTACGGTTGTCAAAGTTTTTATAAAAGACAGTGCCATCCTGTTGGAGCAAAATCCGGTGAGGGGTTATTTATCAACCATGGACAAACGATTGTTTACCGGCCTGGGCGACGCAGCAGCGGCAGACAGTATTAAAGTCCGCTGGCCAAACGACCAGGTGCAGGTCCTCAGAAATATTGCGGCCAACCAGATCCTGTCAGTGGATATTAAAAATGCAGTTACTGCTCCTTCCCGTGCAGGACAGGTTGTTCCGTTGTTTCCTGCGGATAACCGTAGCAGTGGGATTGACTTCAAACACCAGGATACCTTCTTTTTTGATTATGGCTTCCAGCGGCTTGCCCCGCAAAAATATTCGGCGCAGGGTCCGGGTATCGCTGTGGCGGATATAAATGGAGATGGACTGGAGGATTTTTTTATTGGTAATGGGTATGACAAAAAGGGAGCACTGTTCCTGCAACAAACAGGCGGACGTTTCGTTTCAAAACCGTTGGAAACAGGTGAAAAATTTGAGGAAGATACCGGTTGTTTATTCTTCGATGCGGATGGTGATGGCGATGCGGACCTGTTCGTTACAAGTGGTACCAACGAATTTGAAAAGAACAGTCGCTTCAACCTTCCAAGATTGTATGCGAATGACGGTAAAGGGAATTTCACGCGAAGCGTAACGGCGGTACCACCAAATGTAGCTGCCATTACAACCGTAGTGAAAGCAAGTGATTTTGATGGCGATGGTGACCTCGACCTGTTCCTTGGAGGAAGGGTTGATTTTAAAAGCTACCCGCAAACGCCACCTAGTTATTTGTTGCAAAACAACAAGGGAATTTTTACAGCTGTTACCGCAACCTGGTGCCCCGCGCTTTCAACTGCCGGGATGATCACCGATGGGGCCTGGATGGACATAGACGGGGATAAAAAAGAAGACCTGCTGCTAACCGGGGAATGGATGCCGATCCGCGTTTTTAAAAACGAGGGCAATTCATTGAAAGAAAAAACCAGCGAAAGTGGTCTCGCAAATTTAACCGGGATGTGGCGAGGTATCACGGCAGCGGATCTTGACAAAGATGGTGACCTGGACTTTGTTGCCGGCAATCTTGGCCTTAATAATAAATTCCATTTCGATGCAACTTACCCGTTAAACCTGTGGTATGCTGACCTTGATGAAAATGGTTCCTTCGATCCAGTACTTGGTTACTATCAACTTTCACCTACCGGCACCAGGCAACTCTTCCCGGCAATTGGTCTTGCAGAGATCACGAGCCAGGTACCTTCCCTAAAAAAGAAGTACCTGTTACATCGCAATTTTGCAACAGCTACGCTTAGCGAGGTTTTTAATAAAGTGAGCGCCCCTGTAAAACTTACCGCCAATGAAGCTGCCTCATCCTGGTTTGAAAATGACGGGAAGGGACAGTTCATCAAACACGAGTTACCGGTGGAAGCACAATTCGCACCCATTAATTGTATGGTGGTCGCTGATTTTAATAAGGACGGCCTGGCCGATATACTGCTTGCAGGGAATGAATATGAAACAGAAGTTTCTACCGGGCAATACGATGCGGGCTATGGCTTGCTCCTGGCCGGCAAACCAGGTAAAACTTTTAAAGTGATGAGCCAGCAGGAAAGTGGCCTTTATATCAGGGGAGATGTGCGTTGTCTGCGCCAGGTAACTACCCCCTCAGGTCCTTTGTTATTGGCTGCTGTGAAC